>MVDB01000079.1 GCA_002050025.1 Desulfobacteraceae bacterium 4484_190.2 | reverse complement strand
GAGGTTTCAGGGGGGATTTTTGATGCCCTCTCCATCAGCCTGGATGTTGCATTCTTATATGGTCCGATCGATGGATTTGTTCAAACGCCCAAAGGAGGGAACCCGGGGTCAACCAGTTCTAAACGGCCGACATTCGAAGAACTCGGCTTTGACACGATTTCAATCTACGAATTCTCTATGCGTGCCGATTGGGATGTACACAGCATTTTTGGCGGGGCACAGCTTGCGCGTCTTTCCGGTGGATCAAGGTTGGATGAGGAGCTTACAAGCCAGAACGTGACTTTTCCTGCCGGATCTTACGTTGATGCTGACATACAACTGGACTGGTATTGGCTCGAGTATCTGTATCGTTTCGACCTCTCGCCTGAAGGGAGACCTAATGTTTTTACTGTGGCGCCCGGTGCAGGTGTCTCTGTGTTCGCGTTCCATTATAAACTGGACGGCTCAGGGGAGGAGGGCGTTGACCGCCAATACCCCAAAGTCGGAATTCGGCTGGGCTGTGAGCTGACCTGGATGATTACCGACAAGCTGTCTGCCCACGGACGGGCGTTTGGGTCGTTGCCCATCCCGAATACGCCCCAGATTATTGACCTCGAGTTGGTCGGGCGCTATCAATTGTGGAAATCACGCAGGGTTAAAGGTCTGGGGTACCTTGGTATTGCCTATGACCGGATAGATTACAAAGACAAGCAGACGGTGCCAAATCATATTCTGGTAGAGATGGGACCAATGTTAAAGGCAGGCTTGCAAATCCAGTTCTAAAAGAAGAAAAGGGGACAGACAATAACCCTCGCTAATCTTCCACAATATGAAGTGCCAACATAATGCTTGACACACAACTCGGCCTTTGCCATATACTGCCATCAAAAAAGGAAGCCCCTATTTATCAGTGGTACAGATGGGTTGCCGCCAAAACACTTATGAACTCAATAATCCCCCTTTGCAAAAGGGGGAAGCAGTCGGAATGCCCGAACTTTTTGAGAAGTTACCATTCCGGAAAGTACAATTAGACGAGAAATTATGGATATACTTGCAGACAGACTTAAAGTGATTCCGCCCTACCTGTTTATGACGCTGCGTAAGAAGATTCAGCAGGCCAAGGCCTCTGGATTAGATGTTATTAATCTGGCCATCGGGGATCCAGTGGAGCCGACTCCCTCCCACATCATTGAGATGCTCAGGGAGGCAGCTTTGGATCCCTGTAATCACAAATATCCGACGGATGAAGAGAAAGGAATGAATGATTTCAGAAAGGCGGTGGCACGCTGGTATAAGCGGAAGTATATGGTGGATCTGGATCCGGAAAATGAGATCCTCGGCCTTAGTGGTTCCAAGGAAGGGATACATCAGTTTGTGATGGCCGTAGTTAATCCCGGTGATATTGTATTGCTGACTGACCCAGGTTATCCAGCATACCGGGCTAATATCTGTATGGCAGGAGGTGAGGCATGCATTGTACCCATAATGGCCAAGAATAAATACCTGCCTGTACTGGAGGATATTCCCACTCAGGTTTGTCAGAAGGCAAAAGCCTTTTTCCTGAACTACCCTAATAATCCTACGGGTGCTTGTGCAAGTGAGGAATTTTTTGGCCGATTAGTAGCTTGGGCAAAAGAACACAAAATATTGCTGGTACATGACAATGCTTACAGTGAGATTGTGTTTGCTGGTAGCGATAGACTCAGTTTGCTGCAGGTTCCTGGGGCAAAGCAGTTAAGCGTGGAATTTAATTCACTCAGCAAACCCTACAATATGACCGGTTGGAGAATTGGCATGGCCACAGGGAGCGCCGAGATAATTGGAGCTATGTCCAAGTTTAAGGAAAATGTGGATTCAGGTGTCTTTAATGTAATCCAACTGGCTGGGATTAAAGCTCTCGATGAAGGAGATTCCAATATTGAGGAAATGATCTCTATCTACCAGAGACGGCGTGAACTGGTATTGGACACTTTTGCAGCCATGAGTATAACTATAGATGCTGGCAAGGGCACATTTTACTTGTGGATACCGGTTCCAGACGGTTTTTCTTCTCAGGACTTTACCACTCATCTCTTTGAAAAAGCCCATGTTGTGGTGGCTCCCGGGACAGCCTACGGCAAATATGGTGAAGGTTTTTTCCGTATATCGTTGACTGTGCAAGACGATCAACTGGCAGAGGCTATGGAGAGAATAAAACAATACTTCTAACCTTACCTTTCTCTATGAGGCTGATCAAGTGTTAACTCAGGAAATGGCGCAAAGGCGGAATTTACTTTTTGTTATCTGTTTGCTTGGCCTCGGTGCGTTTGTCTTCTTCTACCGACTCGGCGATAGGGATATGTGGACGCGGTTGGAATCTGAGGCCGCCGTTGCTGGACGGGACATGCTGGATACGGGACGTATCCTGGTCCCGCACTTCTTCGACCAGCCGTTCGTGGACAACCGTCCACCGGGCGCGTTCTGGTTAGTGGCGGCAAGCTACAAACTTACCGGTCGCCGGGACGAATGGGCCCGCTCGTCTACCTTCGGCGCTGGCTGCACTGGGGTGCATCCTCCTGGTCTATGCAATGGGAAGGAGGGCCGCGAACGAGACTGCTGGTTTCCTGTCTGCACTCGTGCTCTTGGGGATGTTGACTTTTGTGATGATGGGCCGGATGTCACAGCAAGATATGCTGCTCACATTGTGGACCATATTAGCCTACTGGGCGTTCTGGAGATCGCTTGATGAAAGAACGTCTGCTTTCCGGTATGTGCTGGCCTTCCAGATCTTCCTGGGTCTCGGAGCGCTCACTAAGGGACCGGCTGTCGTGATCACCATTCTCTTCCCGCTCTCGGTCTACGTTCTCTACTCCCGACGCTGGCGTGACGTAAAGTGGCTGGCGTTCGTTGGTACTCTACCAGTAAGCCTGGTCCTGACTCTGTGGTGGTATCTCTACGTTTGGATCGAATGGCCGTCGATGCGGCAGGTGCTTATCGGCCGTTTTACAGATCAGTCCCATAGGCACGTTGAGCCGTTCTTTTTCTACTTTCTCCACATTCCTGAGTTGCTCGGGCCAGCTACCTTGCTCCTACCCTTGCTGGCAGTGGGGTGGTTTAAGTCCAGTCCGGCTCAACGGCGCGGGCCCCTTGGCCTGTTTTTGATCTCGGCGCTGAGTATATTTTTTGCCATGTGTCTTTTTGCGTCCAAGAGAACTCATTACCACGTTCCGCTTTTGCCGGCGCTGTCTCTCGCGCTTGGACTTGTGATCGCGAACCAACGGTACGACGAAGGACGATATCTCACGCGCTCAATGTTAGTGCTCGCGGCGCTCAATCCGTTGATCATCCTAGCATGGGTTTTCGTGGCTCCAGACGAGCTGCGTCTTGAAAGCGTGTTGCGAGAATGGGCGGCGTTTGCAGTCCTTGCTGGTATGGTGGTGTGGTCCTGGATCTTGTTACGCGCCGGTAGGCGGAGCACGGCCTGGAGGATATCCTGGGTTAGTTGTATCGTCGGGCTGGCCTTTTTTCTGGGTGATATCTATCAGCGAGCGGGTGATCTTCGGAGTCCCCGGAAGTTTGCGGAGAACGTGGCGAAGGTCGTCCCCAGCCAAGCGCGCTTGGGGACTCTCTATGGTTACGCTGCACAGGTTTTTTACGTCGGGAGGCCTATAGAGCGACATAATATCTCAAGCGCGCAGGATTTCCTTGAGAGCCCAGATCATTACCTGATCGTTGTCGATGATGACTTTCTTCGTATCGATGAAAAACATCGGCTGATAGTCTTATCTCAATCGCCTTACAGACAATACGACACAGCGTATCTCTTGCGTGGTGACCCTTCTGAAAGAGATGCCCGTGGCGCGGTAATCCAATAATAATTCTCTTGTTTCACCAATAAATTATTATGGACAAAAAAAACCATTATGTTAATCTTGACGCCCATGTAAAAAGTCCTTTTTACATGGATTTAGGAATTTAGGGATTTAGGAATTGCGAATTATTATAAGCAGTTAGCCCTGATGGCATTGCTCCAAACCTCGAACTTCTTGACTTTTTAAGAGACCATCAACCTTAAAAGTTTAAAAAAGTGAAGCTCCACGCCTTAAAAGGGACGGTGTATTAAAAGACTATTAAAAAAATATGAAATGTCTGTTATCGAAAACGATAATTCTTTTGAAAATAATCACAAAGCTCCTGCAATTTGGGGTTGGCCAACTTTTCTGAGCATAGGGGTTGCTATTGTAATCCTGGTCTGTGCTGCATCGATGGTGGATCTCAAGGAAATCTGGCGCGAAATTGCCGCCTGTGACAAGCGATTTGTTGTTCTCGGGGGGTTGGCACATTACGCAACGTATATTGTGCGCGGCATGCGCTGGCGGCGATGTCTGACTCATTTGTCCATAAAAGCAGGAAACGGTAAATTTGGGTTGCTGGTATTTTTTTACAATTTTGTAGACAATCTGGTGCCGGCAAAACTGGGTGATATTTATGCAGCCCACTTGGCTCGCATCAATTTCCGTATTCGACGCTCAGCCGCACTGGGCTCAATCGTGTTTTTGCGCATGATCGATGCATGGATTATTCTTGTTTTGGCCTTACCGGCATCCTGGATATTGTTTTCGGACCGACTGCCCCGGGCGGTCACCTGGAGTCTAATCGGTGGCGGCATTATCGCAGTGGGTGCAACTTCCATCATGCTGATGGTTTTTTTGTATAAAAAGAAACTTCCCCGATGGATACCGGAAAAAGTCCAGCAGATGATTTACGCGTTTCACGCCAGCATGTGGCCCAGGCCAAAGGAACTATTCCCGATTGCCATCTTAACGGTGATTGTCTGGTCATTAGAGACCCTTTGGATTTTCTCCCTGACACTGGCCTTCGGTTTAATTATAAGCCCCGTCGAAGCGATTTTTCTGACAATGATACCGCTTTTAGCCTCTGCATTCCCGTTCACACCATCCGGAGCCGGGGTGGTGGAAATTACCCTGTTTAGTTGCCTGCGCGTTATGGGTGTATCAACACCGATTGCAGGATCACTGACAGTGGTCAACCGGTTTATTGACTACTGGCTTCACATAGGTTTGGGTGTGCTGACCTGGTCGATCCGTCGCGTGATTGGACTTCTTATGGCACTCATTGGTTCTGTACCTCGAAGGTGTGTGAATCTTCCACCGGGAAGTTTAAAATCGCTTGTTCGTTCCGTTGTTGGCAACACAGTGCAACAGGGGCCAGCTATCGAAGAATTCCACAGGAAATTCGCACAATGGTTGGGCGCCTCCTATGTGTTAGGGGCTTCTTCCGGCCGATCAGCATTTCAATTAGCTCTGGAAGCCTTGGGCCTGAAACATGGAGCGGAAATTATTTTCCCGGTTTTTACTTTTCCGGTAATGCCCATGGTAGCCAAGCTGCTTGGTTATAAACCGGTATTCTGCGATGTAGATCCCGAGACATACAATTCCGGGCCGGAACATATTGAGCCAAAAATTACCGATAAAACCGGTGCCGTACTGGCCACCCACCTTTTCGGCCAACCTTGTCCCATCCGTGATGTAGCGGATTTGGCCCGTGAGCGAAATATTCGTCTCCTGGAAGATTGTGCACATACCTGCGGAGTCAGGGTCGAAGGCCGGCAGGTTGGCACGTTTGGGGACATTGGCATATTCAGCTTTGCTGAGGGTAAAAACATGCCGTGTTTTGGCGGCGGAGCAATTGTAACGTCCGATGAGGAGATTGCTAAAAGAGCCGGTAAAATTTTGTCTGAAGCCCCCATGCCGGCAAAAGATGCCATCTCAAAAGAGGCCTTTTCAATCTGGATCAAATGGTTGCTGACCCGACCTTTTGTTTTTGGCATAACTGCCTATCCGGCTTTGCGTTTGAAGCTTTTGTTGGGCCACTCCTTGATGGACTCTGCCATAGGCGACCAATTACTCGAGGGGTTCACTAATTCGAATCCTCATGTCAGTCAAATGTCTAATCTGCAGGCAACCATTGGCCTGCTTCAACTGCGACACATCGATGCCTTTAATGAAGGTGCCCGGCGCAACGCCAAGCTTTTGACTGAAATATTGGGAGAGGTGCCGGGTATTAAAGCCCCACAATCGCTTGAAGGCGATCATATTTATGTCTACTATCCCTTGACCGTAGAACATGACAAGAGGGATGATTTGCGCCATTATCTATTAAGGCATGGGATTGATTCAAAAATAACCGATATGTCTGATTGTTCGACGCTTAGGCCTTTCCAGGAATTACAAGACGCTACAGAAAATCCAACTGCCCCGAGAGAAACTACTCTCCTTGAAATTTGTGTATATCCAGTCATATCGGAGGCAAGCATACGGCGGATCGCTAAGGTTATCAGGGCTTGGGCCGGATTGGCGGAATACTGACTCGTCACATATTAAAACGTCTTGAAAATTGCCATTCTCGGACAACCTCCTAAGGCATCGAGGTATGTCACCCCTTGCGGAAGGAGCCTGCGGGTTCTGGCGAGCGGTCGTCCGGACGGTTGGAGAGTAGAAGTACGTATCTGTGATCGATCCACTGACGATAAATGATGTAAATAGGCAGGGGAAAGGCCTCTTTGATCTTCAGATACACTTTCTCTTTTGTGACAATGTAGGCCCGTTCCTGGGAGGAGAACCATTCCTGCAAGACAGCAGGGTCCTCGGTATGTTCCACCAACCTGAGCGTATAATAGGCATAGACCGGGCGATAGAACTGAAACATCTTGAGCTTTTCACCAGGTGGGATCCTCTCTTCTATCTTGAGACAGAAGGACCGCGCCGATTTCACGTCATTGACTTTTCCGACCACCACATCAGAGCCGTAGGCAACCACCCCGGCGGCGAATAGCACCACTGTGACGATTGCTGCATAGCCCCGATCTTTGGCCAGGAATACCGCGGAGATGACGACGCACATGACCACGATCAGGGAAATGGGGATGAGTACTGGAATCCAATCAGGGGCGTTGAGCCACGCGTAAATCGGAAGGCCCAGGCCGATGACGATGAGTCCTACTAAGAATAGGTATGTCGGCCGCATAACGCACCGTCTCCAGAATACGGATTTCCTCCAGTTGAGGAAAGCCCTGTCAAGCACGAATCCCACCAGAAGGGCCAAGGCAGGGAATATCGGCAGGAGGTATTCACTCCGCTTGGTTCGGGAGAGGGAGAAGAAGACGAAAAGACCCGCTGCCCAGATCAGCGGAAAGAGGAGCTTCCTCTTCTCATCTTCCCTTACATGCGAAAAGTACGCGACGATTGCACCGGGAAGGTAGAGGGTCCATGGCAGGAAGTACAGTGGTGTCGTCAGAACATAGTAGTAGAAAGGCCGCGCATGGGCGAAATGGCCGAAGAACCGGGTCAGGTTGGTTTTTATGAAGAGATTGTATGAATAGCCTTCATGCAGGTTTACAGCAACATACCAGGGGGCCACGATCAGGAGATAGATCAGCAGTCCTCTACCGATCCTCAGTTGGAAGATGTGGCTGTAGTCCTTGAGTAAAAAAAGGTACAGGGCGATGACGATCCCCGGCATGACCACGTTCACCGGGCCCATGTTGAGGGTCCCAAGCCCCATGGGTATGTACATTAGCAGGTATGCGAGGTTGCGCCGCTTCTCGTTAGTATAGCCCCAGTAGAAGAAGAGAAGTGTTGCTGTCAACAGCATGGTTGACAGCATGTTAATCTGAATCCAACGGGCGAAATTGACGTAGAGCGGCGAGGTCGCAAGCACAAGAGCCGCCAGAAAACCGGCGCGATAACTGAATAACGCCTTTCCGAGAAGGTAGAGGATGATAATGCCCGCTGTTGCGGCTATGGCCGAGGGAAGGCGGCTTGTGGCCTCGGTCACTTCGCCGTTCGCCAGAGAGATCAGGCTACCGATCCAATTGAAAAACGGTGGTTTGATGCTGTATGGCTCGCCGTTCGCAGTCGGGAAGATCCAGTGTCCGTCTTCGACCATTTCCCGATTGACGAGCGCGTACTCATCCTCGTCGGGAGACCAGATATACCGATCGCCGGCCATATAGAAGAAAAGGGGATAGGCCAGCACCAAGAGGAAGAGAAGTCGGCACAATTCAGCTCTTCGATTAGAACCGCACACATCGTTCATACAGGGCTCCTATATATTATTGATGGCCTCCAGTCCCATTCAACTCTTTTCCGAACTGTCTTTCAAAGAGGACTTTATAAATCCCATCTCTTTTGATCAATTCCTCGTGGTGACCGCTGTCAACAAGTCTACCGTCATCAAAAACTAAGATTTTGTCTGCATTGATTACAGTAGAGAGGCGATGGGCGATCACTAAGGTCGTTCTGGCCTGCATCAGGTTTTCAAGGGCCTTCTGTACGTAGTATTCCGATTCCGTATCCAGATCTGAAGTGGCCTCGTCAAGTATCAGGATATCAGGGTTTTTAAGAAGGGCCCTGGCGATAGCGATCCTCTGCCTTTGGCCTCCCGAGAGGCGACATCCGCGTTCCCCTATAAGGCTATCATACCCCTGGGGAAGCTGCGTGATGAAATCATGAGCATAGGCATCCTTTGCCGCCCGTACTATCTCATCCTCAGAGCAATCGGCTCGCCCGTACGCAATATTGTACCGAACACTATCATTAAAAAGGATAGATTCCTGGGTTACAATGCCGATATTTTTTCGAAGAGAGGCTACCGTATACTTACGGATGTCCGTACCATCAATAAGAATCGTTCCGGAAGTCGCATCATAGAACCGCGGTATCAGGTTGGCGAGCGTTGATTTTCCAGCCCCACTCATCCCCACGAGCGCTACCATCTCTCCTTTGGTAATATCAACATTGATATCTTGCAGGACAAGACCATCCTTTTCATTATACTGAAAGTTAAGATTCTTAAATTCGAGTTTTTTCTTAAGCCCTGTCAGTTCTATGGCATTTTCATGATCTTTAATATCCTGTGGCGTGTCTAAGATAGAAAAGACCCTTTCTGCTGAGGCCATTGCGTCCTGGACTGTGTTGTTCATTTTCGAAAATTTTCGGATCGGCTTATACATAAGGAAGAGGGCGGCAACAAAAGAAAAAAAAGTGCCAGGCGTGGTATTCCCTACAATCACCTGGTAGCCTCCATACCAGATGATCACAGCCAGACACGCAGATCCGAGGAATTCTATCAAGGGAGAGGTGATCTCATCTGCCCGGACCGATTTCATGATTAAACGGTAAAGCTGCCGGTTCATTCTGCCGAATTTTGCATTTTCTGCATCTTCCATGCAAAATGCCTTGACAATTTTGGTGCCTACAAAAGTCTCTTGAAGAAGGTTATTGATCTGGGCAATTTTCTCCTGTCTTTTCCTGCTAAGTTTTTTCAGTTTTTGTCCAATTTTTACCATGGGAATAGCAGACAACGGGAGAACAAGAATCGAAATACTGGCCAGCTTGTAATCCCGCCAGAAAACAACCACCAGCAAGGCTATTAAAGTTGTAGTTTCACGAGCTAAATCAGCGATTACTTTAGAGCTAACAGACGAAAGGTTTTTTACATCATTGGTAATGCGCGCCATAAGGACTGCCGACGGAATGCGCTCAAAAAAGCTCATGGACATGCTGTTAATATGCTCATACAGCTCATAGCGCAATCTGGTGATGATCTTCTGCCCAACTGATTTCATGATACAGGTCTGGGCGTATTCTGCGAGTCCTTTTATTAGATAAATAAGAACAACTGCCAGGGGCAGGAGTTTCAGCATGGTCATGTTTTTCGCCAGGAATATGTCATCGAGAACTGGCTTTACAAGCCATGCTATAGCGCCATTCATTGCAGAAATGACAGAGGCTAAAATTATGCCCAGCGCAATAAGACCAAAATAGGGCCTTGAGTATCCCAGTATTCTTTTGTATAGCTTAGAATCTATCTTAATTTTCATAAGAAGGCGCGGTTTCCCCATTAACCAGTGCTCTATAAGTGTCCAATACCTTTCTGGCATTGGCCTCCCATGTATATGATTCAACAGTTGCCCGGGCCTTCAGGCCCATATTTTTCATCATATCCTTATTACTTCCCAGTTCCCGAATGGCCTTCGCCAGGCCACTGGAATCATCAGGTTCCATCAACAACCCATTCTCGCCATGCCTTATTATGTCCTTAATTTGTCCTTGCGCTGTGGCGATTATCGGTTTTCCCATAGCCATGTATTCAAATATCTTCATTGGCGAAGCATAAAATGGCTCCTCGTATCCATAGGGAGCAAGCCCTATATCTATTGCTGCGATGTACTCGGGAATATCATCATGTGGGATCGTTCCCGTCATGGTAAAATTGTCAGTCAGGTTATTCTTTTCAAGAAACTTTTTCATATCCAAGTATTCCTTCCCTTCGCCAATTACAATGAAGTGGAAATCATTCCTTTGGGATAGTATCTCACGTGCGCTTTCGAGGATGGTATAGATTCCCCAGAATCTCCTGAGCACACCAATATATCCAACGACTATTTTTCCCTCCATCCCAAAACGTTTTCGAATTTCCCTTCCATCGCGATTTTTGCTAAATTTATCAAGATTAACGCCGTCCGGAGTAACAAGAATTTTTTCACCTGCTACCCCCCCCTTCAGAAGGAGTGACTTGCTGATCTCGGAAAGACAGCAAACAGTCTCTGCCCGCTTTAGAACTAAAGTTTCAAGCCTCTTGGCAAGTCTTGGAAAATGAAGCCTGTCTTTCTCTTTTTCCGCCAGGAAGGAATTGATTTCCACTATAATTGGGATAGAAAACTCTCTCGCCAGTTTAACCCCTGCCCACCCATACAGGCCGTAGCGCTCATAGATAAAATTAGGTTTCCGAACTCGGAATTGTTTTTTACATGTCAAATAAAGGTTCATGTTGGATACAATAAGGCACAAATCCCGTCCCATCCATTTTTTTTTAAATGGACTAACCTCTTTTATCACATTAGGGTATTGATTGCCCTGACCCTTTAAAAGAGCATAAACAGAAACATCTGCCCCAAGACCGGCCAGAGCACTGGCCATTTCTCGCACATGGACAGAGCAACCCTTAAACCCTAAAACCGGAACACCAACGTCTGAGCAGAGGTAGGCAATTTTCACAATATTTATCATTATCTCCTAAAGATTTTGGATTTAAATGGTATTTTAGAAAGCCATGTATTAATCGCGTAGTGTTTTATCAAATAAATGCCATATTTCATGTGAGCTATAGATAAATCTTGGCTCTCTCGGTGGATATGACTTGGGACCTTACTCGGTGGCTCTTTGGGCCGGGAATCTTTTACTGTTCACAATATAACTTCTGCACCTGCTGGTGCATCAAGAGTCCTCCCTTTAGGCCGACATTCCAATATAGATAAGATCACGCCCGACGTGCCTTTACTGGTATTTACTTTTAAACCTCCAATGATCTCCATTCGTGTTAACAGCGCCTCTTGCTAAATTCTGGTTACCTTGCCGAAAAGGCCGGTGCGTGGCTTGAATGTGATTTTTCATCATCTCCTTCAATAAGGGCAAAGAGCAGGGCTACTATAACCCACAGAGTATAAAATGCCTCATGCTTATAAAAGTGGGTGATAAGGCCATGGATAAACAATGCACCGATCCCACATAAGATTCCAAATATTAGTATTGCCTTTTCATTCTTTCTTTGCAAATAAAAATAGTACTTGAAACCATTATAAAAAACACTTCCAAAAAGCCACAGGAAAGCCGCCAGACCGACGAGACCTAATTCTACAGCAATCTGTAAATAAGTATTGTGAGCATGATCAACGGAGATTTTCAGATCATTAAATTTTTTTGCAGTCGTGCCAAAATTGCTCTTGCCTACACCCAAGCCCAAGACCGGATTCTCCTTAATAATTCTCACAGCTCCCTTCCAAGCATTCGTCCGTTTGTTAAGGACACCACCTAATTTCAAGTAATCCCCAAATTTTAATATTTTTTGTGCACGGGTGATCATGTTCGATGGCATCATAATAACAACAAGCAATGGTATTATTAACAGGAATATAAGAAGTTTTCTCCTGTAGATAAATGCAATGGCAAGAAGGGCAAAGAAGATGGCAATATAACTTCCCCTTGTCTGCATGAATAAGACAGTAGAAAAGGAAAGCAAAAGTATTAGGTAAAAAAATGCCTTCTTTGTTTTGTTGTTGGTAATCAAAATGAGGGCAAAATTTATTGGCATAATTATATCATAAAACTTGCTAAACCTGTTCACATTTGTACGAAGGTAGGGGAACTTCAATCTTGTCCCTAATGAGGGTTCGAATGTGAGATAATTGATCAGCCCCAGAACAGAAAAAAAACCTATGGTAACTAAAAAAGCTAAAAGCAGGATCTTAACATCCTTGAGATCTTGCACATTATTGACAATGGCAAAAAACAAGAAAAGTGATGTAAATGTATACTTTTTGATGTTTCTCAGACTATAGTCAACATTGATTGATACTATTACTGATAGTATTGTAATTACAGTAAAAATGATGATAGGCCACCAGAGCCGGGTCCGTACGAAAGTAAAGCGTCTCTCCAAAATCAACCTGGTAATCCATAAGACCGCCACAAATCCAAGAGATAGGCTCTTTACACTGGCATTACCTTTCGGAAAGGGGATCTGTGAGATATAGATGGCGAGAAAAAAGAGGATTCCTGTCCTGCACCACGATTGCAAGGTCGTCCGGTCAGCACTGAAAATGCGAGTTGTCAATGTTATTTTTTCTGTATCTGTTCCCACGGGGGCACCTTCACGTAAATAATATTCTCCACTTCCTTACATGTGTAGATTGACAGACTACAATTGATAAGAAAGCCTTTTTATGTGAGGAAGTGTAGGGAAAAGATGCTTGTATGTCAAGGGTGCCCATTTTCCGGCATTGACATCCGGCCCCATTTT
>MVDB01000078.1 GCA_002050025.1 Desulfobacteraceae bacterium 4484_190.2 | reverse complement strand
GAAGCCATTAATCTATCTATTCCTTTTCTCCTCTAGTTATATGGGTTCCCAATAACAGCAAAGGGGCATAACATAATGCCCCTTTTACGTGTTGATCCATGGAAAGTCCATTCCTGACTATTTGGTGGTCCATTCCTGACTATTTGGTGCCAGGAGATGAACTCACCGCCTCCACAGTGAATTCGCTCAAATTCTTTGGCAGGTCCTCAAAGACAATGGTGAATGCGATTTTTGCACCGGGTGCCACATTGACATTTTTCCTGCCCATGCCATACCGATTTTTCATTGCCTTGTTGATTTTCTCAAGGGGCAAAGATTTGATCTCTTCTTCTTTGAAGTTATTGCCCGCGTAAGCCAATTTTCTCTTTACTACCTGACCCTTATCGTCCAGTATGCTCCCTTTGATAAGGATAAAACTCCGGCTCTTCGGATAATCGTTAGTTATTTCACCCCGAATCACAAAGAGGTTCCCTGAGTTTCCGGAATCAATGAAAGAACCTGTAACCGATTTGAAGGAAAGGCGGCGTACGCCCATATCGGTTATTTCCTGTTTTTCCGCCGGCTTTAGCATGGACAGGGAATCAGGAATTATCTCAGGGGCCCAAAGAAATATTGCAGCAGCAGCGCCTATAAGGATAAGGACGATCACAAGAACAACTGGTAACAAATGCCGTTTCCGGGACGTTTTTTGAGTGGCCTTCTCCTTAATATGAGCAGGTTCAAGTCGCTTTTCGTCACCAGCCTTTTCTTTAACTGCATTAGCATGGGAAACATCAACTGGCTTAGCGTTCTCCTCCTCCGGACCTTCTAATGATTCATCAAGGGCATCATCAAAACGGGAAGCCTGATCTTCCGGTCCGGTCTCAATTTCTTCTTCAGGCAAGGCCCCTGGTAAGTCCTGTGCCATGGACTTTTTTATCTCGTTTTTGCTCAAGGCCATGGTCTCTCCCTCTTCAAAATAACCCTGTTCCGGTGGGTACACCACAAAAGTATGCTTGCAAAGGGAGCATCTGACTTTGGAACCCTGTTCCTTGAGTTTGGATTCGTCGATATTGAATTTTGTCTGGCACTTTTCACATTGGATGATCATGCCACCCTCCTGTTGAAGATAACAATTGCCTCTTAACTCAGCACATAAAGGTCAGGCAGATTTCGATATTTCTCATCAAAGTCAAGTCCGTAGCCTATAATAAATCCTTCATTTATTCTAAAACCGCAATAATCAATAGGAACCTTAGTCTCTTGTCGCTCAAGCTTCTCGATGAGTGCACAAATTCTGATGGATTCAGGACCTTTACGTTCTACTTCCTGCATAATATGTGTTAAAGTCAGACCGGTGTCCACGATATCTTCAACGAGGATCACCGGTTTCCCCTGGATAGGGATTTCTACGTCTTTGGTTAATTGGATAGTTCGGCTGGAGGTCATACTCGATCCATAGCTGGCCGCCCTAATAAAATCTATCTTTGCGGGAATGCTGAGCTCTCTCGCCAGATCGGCAAGGAAAAAGATCACGCCTTTTAATACACCAATCAGGACAGGTTCCCTCCCCTCGTAGTCTAAGGATATCTGGTTGGCGAGTTTCTTTACACGCTTTTCAATTGATTTTCTGGGGATTAAAAGTTTTTTATCCAAGATTCTTTTTTCAAGTGCAAAAAGGTTCATCTCTCTTCCAGCTCTTTGCTCACTGTGAACTATGTCAAGCAGGGTATAGGCAGATCCTTTTCATAAATCAAAAATGATCTTACCATATAAACATATTGAAATCTCTGTTTTTTGTCAACTATATGAAAAATATTTAACTTCTCTCCTCCGTAACCCCACCTTCTTCATAAGATACCGGGAAGAAAACGGAAAATATAGTGCCCCCGGATTGATGGCAGTCTTCATTCTTTTTACAAAAGGTACACTTGCTTATTTTCCCTGGGCATATATCCCTGTCAACAGGTATATAGGGGCATCTTGAAGAAGTCATGTCGATTTTGAAGTTATGGCGTTCAGAGAAAATTTTCATACGCAGCAGGTCAGCCCCTTTTCCCCCGGCGTTGAAATCATAAGGTTGCCTGGAGGAATAATCCATGGTCTCCTGAGTTGTAAAGAACCCCTCAAAAATACGCTTTTGATTATCAGCCGTGATACCGACACCATAATCATGGACCATTAGTTCCACTCCCCTGCCCCTTTTTCGCACAGAAATCTCGATTTTACCTTCATCTGGAGTGTTTTCTATGGCGTTTTTGATCAGGCCGACAACCACCTTTTGCAGCGGATCAATCGGCATTTTTATTGCTGGAGTTTGTTCAAACCGAGTTATGATGTCCACCTGGCGATGTGAAAAAAGTGGTTTGATTTGTTCAAAGGTATTTTGGACAAATTGATCAAGAAAAATATTCTGAGATGGACTTTCGGTCTCGCCGAATATTTCATCAATCCGACTTCTGACTTTCTCAACCACCCGGCCTTCCCCTATCTCTTCGGCAAAAAGGGACTCTAATTCATCGGCGCATTCATCCAACAGCCATGAAACAAGATGACGGGTTTCAAAGTGTCTGTCCCGCATGATATCCTCAACTTCGTACTGCATTTCTAATATGCGGTTCAGGTTTCGCTGTGCCCTCTCTATGGTAGGGCCCCATGTCTCCCGTGGTAAGGAGGAAAGCCTTTTCGTCAGAATACTCAGAGATGCGCCAAGAATAGACAGGGGGGTCCTCAGTTCGTGGGAAAGATGGTTTATGACCCTGTCCTTTGCCCGATTGAGACTTGTGACCTCGTTATAAGCGTCTCTTAACTTTTCCGAGAACCTGGCGTTTTCAATGGAGAGACCCACGGTACCTGCAAACATATTCAACAGTTCAACATCTATCCTGTCAAACGTACCACTCTTTTTGTTTATGGCGCACAGAACGCCGATGATCCTGTCCTTGCTTTTTAAGGGAACATCTAACATGTTCCGGGTCCTAAACCCTACCTGTGCATCCACCCCGGAATAAAAACTTTCATCTTTGGACGTATCCTCAACGATACAGGGTTTTCCTGTTCGGAGCACCTTCCCGGAAACGCCTTTGTTGGCCGGGAAACGGACCTCTTTCATCCTTTTTTCTGTGTCTGAATCATCATGGGCTGCGGACTTAAAGAAAAGTTCATTCTTCTCTTCATCCAAGAGTATAACCAGGGCCCCTTCGATCCCGATAAGACGCTTTACTTCGTCGCTAATGAAATCCAGGAGTTCCTGTAAATCAGGGTATTTTGGCAGGGCCATACTTATCCGAAGAAGGGCCTCGTTGTTCCGCGCGATTCGTTTTTCATGGGTAATATCCCTTAGAATCACCAGTTCACCGGAAGGTGCGTCTTCGGTTTCAGAATACACAGTGGCCCTGAAGCTCACATCAAGGGCCCGCCCATCCTTTGTCAAGCGGCGAGTTTCTTGACGCTGGATAATTCTTTCTTTAAATAATTCTTTTATATTTTTTCTGGTTTCCTGTTTTAAATCCGGCGGGACATAAGGGATTGTTTTCCCCTCCAATTCATCAAGGGTCCAACCGAAGGTTTCAGTGAATGCAGGATTCAGGTAGGAAACATATCCGTCTAAGGTAAATACTACTAAAGGATATGGAACAAAATCAAGGAGGGTTCTAAAGCGCTTTTCTGATTTTTTCAGGGCTTCTCGGGCATTAAATTTGTCTGTGATATCCCGGGCAATGCCGCGAAACCCAATTTTTTCTCCTGCTTTGTTGGTAATAAGATTTGCGGAAAGTTCAATTATGCTGATTTTGTCGTCTTTCTTTTTAATTTTCCAAATAAGATCTGAAATGCCCTGGCCAGTCTGATATAATCCTGTAAAAGCGTCAAATCCCTGCTTAGCATGTTCTTCATCCATAAAGCTGGCAAAATTTTGAAATTGGATTGCCTCTCGCGGGTATCCAAAAATCCTGCACAGAGAGTCATTAAAATACAGGAAGTTCCCGTGAATATCTAATTCGTATACCCCGTCTTCAATGTTCTCCACAAAGGCCCGGTAACGTTCACTTGACAGGATATCGCAGGCCGTAAGAGTACTTTCACTTATAGAACTGTCTTTTTCCACCCAAAATGCTCCATGATTGCCAAAAGTTGGAACCGCCGGAGAAGACTCAATTAATCCCAGTGCTGCTATGCGTGTTAGATAGTGATTTGTGATGTCCTAAGAAATAAAGTTCAAATGACAAAATCCAAATGTCAAATCAAATCCAAAACCCCAATGTTAAAATGTTTTCCAAAACGATCAGTTATTTATTTATCTTTTTCCCAGTGTGCCGAAGAGCGGATGAATCGATATCAAATTTCTTGATCTTATAATGGATGGCCCTGCGGCTTATTCCCAATAATTTGGCTGCGCTCTTCTGTACCCCACCCGCCTGTTTCAAAGCACGAATGATCGTGTTGCGCTCGCTTTCCTGCAAAGAAAAAGATTCGCTTTCAGACAAAGCAGCACTGGGAAGATCCGGAAGTCCGGTAATAAGGAGATCACTCGGGTACAATACGTTGTTTTTACATAAGACTACAGCGACTTCCAAGGCATTTTTGAGTTCCCGGACGTTGCCTGGCCATGGATAATCACAGAGCCATTTGATTGTCTCTGGTGGAATTTTGACCATTGGGACTTTATGGCTTTTACAAAAGGATTCCACAAAATTTTGTGACAGAAGCGGAATATCCTCTTTTCTTTCCCTAAGTAGGGGGATTTTTAGAGTGAAAACGCGTAGCCTGTAATAGAGATCCTCCCGGAAACGACCTTCTTTAATATCTTTGAGTAAGTCCGTATTTGTGGCCGCAATTATGCGGCAATCGATTGCTGTTTCCCGGACCGCGCCTATCCTCCTTATCTTCCGGTTTTCCAGGAATCGGAGAAGGCGGGTTTGCATCTCAAGGGACACATTGCCAATTTCATCCAAAAAAAGTGTCCCACCATCTGCTGTTTCGATCAGCCCTTTTTTGTCGCGAATTGCGTGTGTGAAGGAACCCTTAACATGTCCGAAGAGCTCACTTTCCAAAAGGCCTTCCGGTGTGGCGCTGCAATCTACAACAACGAGAGGCCGATATTGACGAGGCCCCATTTGATGAATCAGGCTGGCGGCGTGCTCTTTCCCCACACCGCTTTCACCGAGAATCAGCACATTGACATCACTTGCGGCAACCCTTTTAATAAGATCGTAAAGTTCTATCATGACAGGGCTTTTAACCCTGTCTAAGTCCTGGATTCGATCAAAGTCTTTATCGCTGTTGAGATGTAAAGAAACGCCTTCAAGGATTTTACGGATTTTTTTGAGCAGTTCACGACCGTCGAAAGGTTTGGCCAGGTAGTCTACAGCTCCTGCCTTAACTGCACGTACGGCATCGGGGATGGTCCCATAGGCAGTGAGAAAGATCAAAGGAAGTCTGGGCCTGAGTGATCGCACCTCTGTCAATAGTCCCATGCCTCCCATACCAGGCATCTTCATATCGGATATTAATAAATCCACATGGTTTGTTTTGATGATCTTGAGTGCTTCAGGACCTCCGGTGGCCTTTAGGACTTGAAAGCCTCCGGATGAAAGCCTTGCCTCCAGCACCTCAAGGACGTTCTGGTCATCGTCTACCACAAGGATGGACTGCTGAGAACCTGGGGTTTTCAACTCTTCAAGGCTATTCAAGGGGAAGACACCTCTTTCTTTTTTTCTTCGATCTTCTGGTCAATGGCCTCTACAGACTTTATTTTGTCTCTTAGAGTCTGGATTTGTTTTTCCAGGACACCAACATAGTCTGCTTGATTTTTCAACATAGTCTGGATTTCATTCTCCATGGCCTTCAGCTTATCATTAAGTTGCCGGATCTCCTTTTCTTTGGCCCGGAGGACCTTTTCGAGCATTAATTTCTCATCGGGTATTACTACAGGCCTTGCCCGGATCTTGTTGGGCTTGGGGGGAATTTTGGATTTCAGTAATGGTCCGAGGAGGCGAGGGTCCTCATCTTCTAAGTCAGCAGGGGCATGCTTACTCCAGGCATCCCATATTATGAGAGCCTCTCTTACGTCTTTAGAATTTTTGGCCAAACTCAATTTCGCACAGGCCAGGCCGTAAAGCGCCTTACGAGCGATTTTGTCATGCGAAGAATGTTGTAAAACTTCATAGCCTTCTAAAGCCTTTTTGAAGTCACCGTTTTGAATGGCCTGGTTTGCTATCCCTAATGCGATAAATTCGGGATCAGGGGGCTTTTCTTCATCAGCAGTCACGAGTGAATTAATTGCTGGGCTAAAACTCACGGCCTGAAGCAGGCAGGTAAGTATTCCCATTCGCGCCAAAAAGGCCAGGTATTTTTTATAAACTCGTCTGGTTTTCATGATGCAACAAATCCTGTTTTCACGGAGCTATGGGCAGGGAAAACCCAAATGTGCTGCCCTGTCCGATTTTGCTTTCTACCCACAATGTTCCACCATGCGCTTCCACAATGTGCTTGGATATATAAAGGCCTAATCCAACACCGTCCATATGACCCCTTATTCTTCGAGCCTGATAGTATTTGTTAAAAATAAGAGATTGTTCCTCTTCCTGGATGCCTGGCCCTTTGTCTGAGATAGAGAACATGAGGTCTGTGCCTGCTTTGTCCTCTTCTATGTGCACTTTAACTTTGCTTTTAGTGGGAGAAAATTTGACGGCATTACCCAGGAGATTAACAAAGACCTGTTTTAGGTGCTCCGGGTCTGCCATCATGTTGGGAATCCCGGGGGGGATTTCTGCCTCGATTCTGATTTTTTTTGCCTCCGCTGCAGGGGCCACGCCGTTGATACACTCGGAAACGAAGGCAGAGGTACCGATAGATAGAGGTCGTATTTTTATTGCACTGGATGCCAGGCGCGAAACCTGCATAAGATGATTCAATAAATTACCAATGCGTCCTATTTCAGAACTTGCAATCTCGAGAAATTTCCTTTGCCGATCATTGACCGGCCCCATGACCTCTTCCGCAATCATATTCACTGATTCGCCGATCGAAGTCAAGGGGGTTCTGATCTCGTGGCTTAGCATGGAGACAAAATCTGAACGCATTTGTTCTTCTTCCTTCAAACGTACGGACATTTCATTGAAAGCCATTGCCAGTTCGCCAAATTCATCCTTGGAACGGATACGAATAGGCGCGTTATATGTATCCTGCGAGATTGACCGGATGCCCCTGAGAAGTTCCCTGAGGGGACGAAGGGTGGTATAAGCCAAAAAGATAATTCCAAGTAAACCCACCATGCTTGATACACCTATCCCAATCAGGCCATTTCGGGCGGAGGCTTGACCCCGGCGATTCAGTTCTGTTGTTGCAAGATAAACCTCATACTCGTTTTCGGCACGGGCTATGTAAATTTTCTCAATCCATTCGTTGATCATATTCACAGGAATCCACGGAATTTTGGAAGGTTGGACCTTTTTCAGGTCTTTCAGCCTTGGAGAGATGTTCATGTAACTCTCATAAAGCTTTTTCCAATTATCCGAGATTGCCATACCCCTTGCTTCCATCTGCACGATTTTTTTTAATTGACCTTCGAATTCTTTTCGTGCAGTATTAAAGTAATTCAAATAGTCATCTTTGCCCAGTAAATGATATTTCTTTTCATTCTCTTCCATGCTGAGCAAGTTTTCGATCATTTTTTTTGAAGCCGCAGATATCTCATTGTTTTTATTAACAATGTTTGATGATATTTTCACGATGTCCTGTAGGTCTATGTAAAAAACCAAAATAGTCCCGCTTCATCTTTGCCCTGCTTCTTCACGCTTATAGTACGTATTTGTAACTTTACTATAAACTATCAAACCCTAACCCGGACAAGCCGGAATTGACTATTGACAATTGAATATTTGTGTCCTGCCTTCTATTGGGCCATATGATACTCACTGGTTTTTATACAATATGTGATGGCACAAAATGTACGAGAATAATTCCTAAGGTAATTCATAGATTTTTGAAGCTTATATTTACGATATCACAGGGCAAAAATCAAGTAAACCAGGCTCAGCCGTTTGAAGCTTATATTTACGATATCACAGGGCAAAAATCAAGTAAACCAGGCTCAGCCGCAAAAGCATTTGTCTGAATTTCGAGACAATTAGTGTCTTTCATGAGATAGTTTTCGCATGGTCAAGCTTGTCTGAATTTCGAGACAATTAGTGTCTTTCATGAGGTAGTTTTCGCATGGTCAAGCCGAAGATCCCGGGCCTTGAGCGGGAGAAGAGGTCCCGCTGTCAGCGAGATTAACCACCCCGCTTAAATACAGCGGGACAGGCATCCATACATTAAAGTATTTCGAGTCCCGCCGATGGCGGGACGAATCTGACACAGAGATTGCGGAAAATAGCCATTTATGGGTGGACACGAACTAATGTCGGTGAGGCAATGAATCATATGAATACAAAAACCGGCAAAACTTCATTAGTTTG
>MVDB01000230.1 GCA_002050025.1 Desulfobacteraceae bacterium 4484_190.2 | reverse complement strand
AGAGATTCAATGCTGCGGGCGGGATGGGCCTTTATTGTCCTGGGCAGACGTAAATATAATTCCCTGTCTCCGCTCACAAAAGATGGCCTGCTGGCCAACTCGTCAGGAGAATAGGATTGTACCGGCAGTACTGCGATCTCAGGAGCCAGCACGACCTGTTCCAGGGAATCCCCGCCCGTATAACCTATCAGATCCCCTATGCGTCGCCTGAACGCAATGAGTTTGGTGACGAAACGGGTGAACATAAACCGCATAAACGGCGTGGGCTTTTTTTTGCGGATTTCCGACTCAAAGTAGGTGAGTAGCGCCAAGTGGAGTCCTTTGAATTCAGCAATGGTTCGTTGGACCATCACCTGGTTGTCCCTCATATCTATTTTAGCGCGTTTTCTTTTCAAGTGGTATACCAGCTTCAGAATAGACCCGAAATAAATACTGTAGCTCGAATCATCTTCTGGAATGATGTTATCCAGAATTCCCACCGCGGATTTTTTGATTAAAATGTCTCTAAAATATTCCAGGATGCGATTGCCCAGCCCTTTTCTCCTGAAAGGTACTGCCACCTCAACATAGACCAGGTAATAGCAGGGGATGGGTTTCTTAAGGTATAACATATTGAGACTACCCAGATTTTCCCCTGTTTCAGACTTAATTTCAAATACCCTGAAACCGTTGTTTGATTCTTCAGGTTTTACGCTATTGATCTTGCTCCCAGAAACGGTTACATTCACAAGGTCCCAAAGGTCATTGAAAAGGTCCGCAATAATTGGGCCCCCGGCAGAACCCAACTGCATTCCCTCGTCAATAAGACTGATCAGGCCCAGCCTTTCATTAAGCCCAATCCGTTTGTTTGATGCAATGATACGGTTAGTTGTCATGTTATCTCATTAAGGGAAAAGGAATTTTTTGACTTTTTGAGATTATCAATGTTATATAAAAAAAAAGCGGAGCATGTGCTCCGCTTTTTTGATCCTAAAATAATTGCGTCGTCACACACTAAGGCATACCGGTCCGCCGGCTAAAATAAAAATAAAAGCTGTCAGCGAGGTGTGTAACGGTCATATTCCTTTTCCTTTTTTAATAATTTTATATTACTCTCCAATAAAAATAATGTCAATACATTTTTGCATAGCAATTCTAAATTTTGAAAGGAAGGGCAATCCATGAAAGGCAGTCAGGCTTTAGTCCGTATGTTAGAACAGATAGGTGTGGAGGTGGTGTTCGGGTTGTGCGGTGATACCAGCCTGCCCCTTTACGAGGCATTTTGGGAAATAAAACCGGGCGTAAAGCACATACTGACCCGTGATGAGCGCTCAGCCTCCTTTATGGCCGATGCATATGCTCGATTTAGCGGCCGTGTCGGGGTGTGCGAGGGGCCAAGCGGAGGCGGAGTGATCTACATTATGCCGGGAGTGGCAGAGGCAAATCAATCCTCGGTCCCGCTGGTATCAATAACCTCTGATATTGACCTGTGTGATCGGGGGCGGGGTACGCTGACCGAACTTGACCAGGATGCCCTGTTCAGGCCGATTACTGTGTGGACCAGGACACCGGTTGAGGGCAGGCAACTTCCCGGGGTTATTCGTGAGGCCTTTCGCCAGGCGAACTCTGGCCGGTTGGGGGCTACCCACATCTGTCTGCCTATCAATGTACAGGAAGCGGATGTGGCTGATGGGGATGCCTACATTGACCCCCGCTACGCTGCTTACCCTGCTGCCCGCACCGCTCCGGAGCCGGGTCCGGTGGGCAGAACGGCCGATCTGCTTTTAGAGAGTAAAAGCCCGGTAATGGTGGCCGGTGCCGGGGTGATCCGGTCTGAGGCATGGCCCGAGCTTAAGCAGTTGGCAGAACTGTTAGGCTGCCCGGTCGCAACATCCATCAGTGGAAAGGGCGCCATGGCTGAGACCCACCCTTACAGCCTTGGCGTCATTGGCAGCAACGGCGGGCTTGCCTATCGCCATGAGTTCATAAAATCGGCGGATCTGGTATTTTACATCGGGTGCCATACTGGCTCTGTAACCACCAATAAGTGGACCATGCCGGCCGATAGATCGGTCAAGGTTATTCAATTAGACGTAGATCCGAACCACATCGGTATCAATTTCCAGCTTGTGGAGGGCATCGTAGCAGACGCCAAGCTGGGCCTGGCTGCCCTGGTCGAAGAGATTTCCGACCGCTTGGGGGGCGGCAAAGCAGACAAGACCGACTCCAGCTTGATCTCCCGCAAGCGACAGGCCCACATGTTGGCCGTGGAGGACTTTACGTCCAATGTGATACCAATAAGACCGGAAAGGTTCGTGACTGAGCTGGTCAAGGTCTTGCCCGTCAATACATTGGTTATCACCGATCCAGGCACACCAACTCCTTATATGGCCGCCTATTATCGCCTGCCCAAAGCCGGCAGGTGGTTTGTAGCACCCCGGGCCCACGGTGCCCTTGGCTATTCCCTACCGGCAGTGGTTGGGGCCCATTTTGCACGGGCAGGCGACAGGGTTGTGGGTATCATGGGTGATGGCAGTTTCGCTATCTCCGCAGGGGAACTGGAGACTATAGCCAGGCTCAATATTCCTGTAGTTCTGATCGTACTGACAAACTCAGGCTTTGGATGGGTCAAGGCAGGTCAGAAGGCGACGGGAGGGCATTAGCCTTGGCTTACGGCATTAAAGCAGAGAGGGTGGAAGACCCGGCAGACCTGCATCGTGTGCTCGGCCGGGCAATGAGTGCCCGGGGGCCAGTGTTGGTGGATGTAGTCGTTCAACCTCTTGAAGAGGCCAATGCACCTGTCTCAAAGTGGGTAGCCTGATAAACACTTTTGGGTAAGCGTTCACATGTTCAGAGTTCACCGTTCAGGGCTATTTCTATAGATGAACGTCGAACATCGAATAAAAAAACAAACATTCAACCACGCCAAGGCGCGGTTTCTTTTCAGCCGTTTTGATACTCGTAACGAAAAGTTTAATTAATTTTTCTGTTTCGTGTAAAATATCCCCATACTTATTGAGATGTTACAAAATATCATCTAATAATTCAGGTTTTTTAATTAGTGGTACTCGCTGAATAAGTTTTAGATGTTCATTTTTTTCATTCCCTCCTGGGCAAAATCACCTTACCACTTATGGTAGGAATACCCGGACTGGGCCGTTACGTTCACGCCTTATCATAGTGACTGAATTGCATGGTGAAAGTCCCCCGACCCTGAGACGCGGATCTGAGAGCGGTGGAATACCCGAACATTTTGGAAAGAGGGACACTACCCGTGAGAACCTGGACCGTCCCTGTGCTGGTAATCTGCGTAATTTTTCCATGCCTGGAATTGAAATCGCTTATGACATCACCTGTAAATTCTTCCGGAATTCGGACCTCTGTTTTCATAATCGGTTCGAGGAGCAAAGGGGCAGCCCCTTGGCAGGCATTTTTAAATGCCATGGTAGCAGCCACCTTGAATGCCATCACATCAGATGCTTCCTTGATCCGCACGTCCAGGAGGCATGTCTGCACGTCAAGTACGGGATAGCCTGCAAGAACGCCACTGGCCTCTCCTTCAGCAATCCCTTGTTTTATGGCCTGAAGGCAGTCTTCAGCAAGGTCCGGATTTTCGCACCGGTCAACAAAACGGTTCCCACTACCCCTCGGCAAGGGTGAAGTCTCGATTTTCACACCTGCATAATGCTGCTGTCCGGCAATTTCCCGATCGAAAAATTCCTCATGCTCCACGGTCTTTGTCACGGTCTCCCGGTACACGACCTGGGGTTTTCCCTGGTTCGTTTCTACAAAAAATTCACGTTTTAGCCTTCCTGCAATGATTTCCAGGTGGAGTTCACCCATGCCGGATATGACAGTTTGACCGGTTTCTTCATCTATCTTGAACTTAAATGTGGGATCTTCGTCCGAAAGTTTACTCAGGGAATCCAAAAGCCTATCATTATCACCGACCTTTTTGGGTTCCACAGCCACACTGATGACAGGTTCGTTGAATTGAATCGGTTCCAGCAGGATTGGCTTCTCTTGTGAGCACAGGGTGTCGCCTGTAGTCGCCAGCTTCAGACCCATGGCAGCAACAATATCGCCTGCCGAAGCGCTATTGATCCGTTCTCTTTTGTTGGAATGCATCTTAAGGAGTCGCGACAGTTTTTCGTTGATATCCTTGCCCGGGTTGTAGACAGAGTCGCCCATTTTAGCTATACCAGAGTAAACCCGCAAATAGGTCATTTTCCTGCCCTGATCCATGATTACCTTGAAGACAAGGGCAGCAAAGGGCCCTTTTATCTCTGCCGGACGGGATTCTTCTTTTTCTGACGAGGGGATATGCCCAACAATTGGTGGAATATCCAAAGGCGAAGGGAGGTAGTCAACAATTCCATCCAAAAGTGGCTGTATGCCTTTATTCCGCAGGGCGGCGCCACAAAAAATCGGTACAAGTTCCAGGTTAATGGTGGCATTTCGTATGGCTTGTTTTATCTCCTTAATTTCGAGTTTTTCTTCTGAGAGATACTTTTCCATTATCAGATCATCTTTATCAGCCAGGGTTTCCAGGAGTTGTTCTCTATGCTTTAAAGCCTCTTCCAGCATGTCAGCGGGAATAGGGACTTCACTGAACTCGGCACCAAACGTTTCATCTTCCCACAGAATACCTTTCATCTTAATAAGATCGATCACGCCATTGAAATCATCCTCGATACCCCATGGTATTTGGAGAACAAGAGGAACGGCACCAAGCCGATCCCTGATCATCAGTATGGCCTTAAAAAAGTCGGCTCCGACGCGGTCCAGTTTGTTGATAAAGGCAATTTTAGGGACTTTATACCTGTCTGCCTGGTGCCAGACTGTTTCAGACTGAGGCTCCACGCCGCCCACCGCGCAGAAAACCCCTATGGCGCCATCCAGGACACGAAGTGAACGTTCCACCTCGATGGTGAAATCCACGTGACCGGGGGTGTCAATAATGTTTATGGCATGGCCCTGCCAGTTGCAGGAGGTTACTGCAGAGGTTATGGTGATGCCCCGTTCCCTTTCCTCCAGCATCCAGTCCATGGTGGCCTCGCCATTGTGGACCTCCCCCATCTTGTGAACGCGGCCGGAGTAAAAGAGGATACGCTCCGTCACTGTGGTCTTCCCCGCGTCTATATGCGCGATAATTCCTATGTTTCGTGTTTTGATGAGTTTTGGTTCCGGTGGCATTTAAAAAAAATCTCACTTCTCAATATCGTATTTTATCAGTCTTTTGATGAGGCCTTCAGCTCTTCACTATTCGCATCAGTCTACTTTATTCTATTGAACGGCAGCGTAGCCTTAACCACTCTGCACAGTAGCGGGATGGTCCCAGCGCTGCTGTGCGTGTTAGATAGTGATTTGTGATGCCCTATGGAATAAAGCCTGCCCTG
>MVDB01000077.1 GCA_002050025.1 Desulfobacteraceae bacterium 4484_190.2 | reverse complement strand
AGTTCACTCTCTTTACACCCTTCGCCTCTTAGGAGGCCTGCACCCATTGTGAGGTATTGGGGTTACATCCCTGATAACAGTCACAGTAAGCCCTTCTACCTGAAGGGCACGCAGTGCTGCTTCCCTCCCAACTCCCGGTCCTTTCACTCGTACTTCAGCCACTTTCAATCCCTGATCCATTGCCTGTCTTATGGCATCCCGGCCAGCAAGCTGTGCAGCAAAAGGCGTGCTTTTTCGCGAACCCTTGACCCCCCCTCTGCCTGCACTTGACTGGGCGATGACGTTTCCTGCAGGGTCAGTTATCGTCACTATAGTGTTATTAAAAGTGGATTGTATATGTACAATTCCACTGGGAACATTTTTCTTCTCCTTCTTGCTCTTGCTTCTCTTTTTTGTGGCCTTTGCCATACTTTTTCCTCAAATTACGATTTTTTCCGCTTGCTCATGACAGACCTGCGAGGACCTTTTCTCGTCCTGGCATTAGTACTTGTCCTCTGTCCTCTAACAGGAAGGCCTCTCCTATGCCTCAGACCGCGATACGCGCCTAAATCCATTAGCCTTTTTATGTTCATGGATATTTCACGCCTGAGATCACCTTCGACCTGATGTTTTTCATCAATAATCTTCCGGATACCGGTGAGCTGCTCCGCTGTTATGTCATCCGATTTGATATTCCAGTCTATTTCCGCTTCGCTAAGTATCTTTCTTGAAGAACTCCTGCCTATACCATAAATATAGGTTAAGGCAATCTCCATCCTTTTTCCCCTCGGTAAATCAACTCCCGCAATTCTGGCCAATCTCCACTCCCTCTATAGTTATTTTAAACAAAAGCCTGCAATCACCCTTGTCTTTGCTTATGGCGGGGGTTCTCACAGATCACACGCACGATACCTTTTCGTTTTATGATCTTGCATTTATTACACATTTTTTTAACTGATGGCCGTACTTTCATAAGCTAAAAACCCCCATTCACACGTCTCAGAAATTCTATCCCGCTGACGGCGGGAGGAACGGTTATCCAAGCAGCTACCTTGCTTTGCCAAAGCCCTTTTTCATAAATCCCTCATAATGCCTTGTCAACATATGAGATTCAATCTGATTGGTAGTATCCATGGCCACGCCGACCACAATTAAAAGGGCAGTCCCGCCAAAATAGAAGGGGACATTTAATTGATAGATCATAATCTGAGGTAGCACACACACTGCTGACACATAAATAGCCCCTGACAATGTTAGTCTTGTTAGAACCCGATCAATATATTCCGCCGTATTTTTTCCGGGTCTAATTCCAGGGATAAACCCACCATAACGTTTCATATTATCGGCTACATCAACCGGGTTAAATTGCACTGCTGTGTAAAAATAGCAGAAGAAAAAAATAAACATCACATAAATCAAATTGTAAATAATATGCCCAGGATTTAGGGCATTTACAATGAATTGAATAGATGGAATATCCTTCACGGGCAGAAAATTGGCTATGGTTGCCGGAAACATAATGATTGAGGAGGCAAAGATAGGTGGAATCACACCAGCTGTATTTACTTTTAAGGGCAGATGTGTGTCCTGTCCTCCATACATCCTTCGACCCACTACACGCTTTGCGTATTTAACCGGTATTCTTCTCTGCCCTCTTTCCACAAAAACTATCACACCCACAACAACAACCATCAGGGCAACAATCAGAACCATAAAAAAAGGAGTAACTTCACCGGTACCCATCAACCGAAATGTATTACCTACGGCTAATGGAAGTCTTGCAACGATACCTGCAAAAATAATTAGCGATATCCCATTCCCGATACCTCTTTCGGTAACCTGTTCTCCCAGCCACATCAAGAAAGCAGTTCCAGCAGTCAATGTAATCACCGTAAGGAGCCTGAATCCCCAACCGCCGACCGGTACGATCATAGCTCCCCCCGGGCTGGACATATTTTCAAGACCAACGGCAATCCCAAAGCCCTGGACAACACTCAATATAACAGTCCCGTAACGCGTGTATTGCGTGATTTTCTTACGGCCCTGCTCACCTTCCTTTTTTAACTTCTCAAGGTGTGGTATCACAACAGTCAGAAGTTGAAGGATAATAGAGGCACTGATATATGGCATAATACCGAGGGCCATTACTGACATTCTACTCAGCGCACCCCCCGAAAACATGTCAAAAAGCCCAAAAAGACTCCCTTGTTTACTACTGAAAAAAGCAGACAGAGCTGCTCCGTCTATGCCAGGGGTTGGGATATGACACCCTACCCGATAAACAGCAAGCATAAACAGGGTAAAAAGAATCCTCTTTTTCAACTCAGGAATTTTGGTAATATTTTGAAACCCGCCAATCATTATTATACAGACCTCAAGCCCATTTTATTTTCCACCATCTTAACCTCTCCACCTGCAGCCTCAATTTTTGCCCTGGCAGCCTTGCTCACCCTGTCAACTTCAATGATCACGGGGTGAGAGATATCGCCTCCTCCGAGAAGCTTAATATCGCCCCTTGTGTTTTTTACCAGTCCGGCTTTTCTCAGGGCCTCTATATCCAAGTTAGAATTTGGTTCAAATCTATCTAAGTCTTTGATATTGATGATAATACACTCTTCCCTGAATATATTGGTAAAACCACGTTTGGGAAGGCGCCTTTGAAGAGGCATCTGCCCTCCCTCGAAACCGGGGCGTGGCCTGCCACCAGAACGTGACTTCTGTCCTTTATGTCCGCGACAACAGGTCTTTCCGTGTCCGGAACCTGGTCCCCTGCCCACCCTCTTCCGTTTCTTTTTGGAACCATCAGCCGGTGAAAGCTCTTGAATTTTCATCACTTTTTCCTTATGAAGCCTCAATCAATCTTAACAAGAAACGACACTTTATTTATCATGCCCCTTATAGCTGGCGTATTCTTCAGTTCCACTGTCTTGTTAAGCCTCGTGAGTCCCAGGCCCTTCAAAGTGTCACGAATTTTTCTGTTCTTACCGATCCCGCTTTTTACAAGAGTTACTTTAATCATTTGAATAACGCCCAAGATTCTTTTAAATAAATTTAGCCTAACCCGGACAAGCCGGAATTGACTATTGAATATTTATAACCCGCCTTGGCGGGATCTGCTCCCTCATTTTTATTTTTATGATAGTTCTTTTATAATGTAAAAAATGTAAGTTCTCATTAAATCACGGCTATATCAAAAAAATCTCCCTCAATCCCCCTTTGAAAAAGGGGAGGCATTCGGAATGCCCGGATTTTTTTGAGATGTTACGAAAAATATCCTTAAATATTCAATCAGTTGAAGAAAGTCAAAATAGCCCGATACAACTTTTTGCCACAAAATTCAGAAAAATAATTCCTAAGGGCCTAGCAACTCCTCAACCTTCTTGCCTCTGCGGCGGGCAAATTCTTCGGGGCCTCTCAATGACATTAATCCCTTGATAGTTGCCTTCACAAGATTATGGGGGTTGTGTGAACCGAGACACTTCGTCAGTATGTTCTGTATTCCTGTTGCCTCCAAAACCGCCCGTACCGCACCACCGGCGATCAAACCCGTGCCAGGGCCAGCCGGCTTCAAGAGAACACGACCCGCACCCCACCGTCCGATCACCTCATGAGGGATTGAAGTATCGCCAAGTTGGACATTCTTCATGTCTTTTTTTGCCTTTTCAATACCCTTCCTGATGGCCTCAGGAACTTCTTTTGCTTTTCCGAGCCCGCTTCCAACCATTCCTTTACCATCGCCAACCACTACAATTGCGCTAAAACTAAATCGACGTCCCCCCTTAACAACCTTTGCCACCCGGTTGATATGAACAACTTTTTCAACTAACTGATTTTCATCTTCTTCCTTGAACAATGAATTTCTCCCGTGCTTTTCAGTATTTAGTTCCGTGTTCTTTAGTGCGTACTATTTATGATCTCCGGCGCAACGAGGATGCCCCATTTTCTCGCCTTAGAAGTCCAGTCCATTCTTGCGCGCGGCCTCAGAAAGGGCCTTTACCCGACCATGGTACAAAAAACCGTTTCTATCAAAGACAACTTTTTTTATATCTTTCTTGAGCGCCGCATCAGCAACAGCAGCACCAACCACTGCTGCCCCTTCCTTGTTCCCGGTATTCTTCCCTATCTTCGATCCAAGCTCCTTGGATAATGAAGACGCCCCTACCAAAGTCCTGCCTGTGGAATCGTCTATGATCTGGGCATAGATATGCCTGGAACTTCGGAAAACGCATAAGCGGGGTTTCCCGGTAATGCCTCGCACATTTTTCCTTACCCTTTTTTTTCTCCTTACCCGCGTCTCCGCTCTACTCACGGCACCCATACTCACAACCCCTTAGTTCGTGTTGTTTATAATTGTCCATACTTCTCTTGGAATCCTCGCCTTACGTCCTTCGGGACCCCAGTCTGCAATGTTGGAATATTGGAGATTCCTTCTATTTGATGCCTGCCTTGCCAGCCTTTCTCCGGATCATCTCCCCTGCATATTTGATCCCTTTGCCTTTATATGGCTCTGGTTTTCTAAAACTACGGATTTTAGCCGCAGTCATACCCAAAAGCTCTCTGTCAATTCCGCTCAAGGTGATTTTAGTTTTTTCAATTTTTGCATCTATTCCCTCAGGTAACTCAAAATTTATAGGGTGTGAATAACCAAGATTAAAAACCGCAGTCCTCCCCTTCAACTCGGCCCTATATCCCACACCAACAATTTCAAGGACCCTTTCAAACCCCTTTGTAACACCTGTCACCATATTATCAATCAGGACCCTGAAAAGCCCATGGATAGATCTCGACTCTCTGGTTTCATCGACTACCGAAACAGAAATACTGTCGCCCTCCATGTCCAGCTTAACGTCAGGGTGAACACTTAGGTTGAGCTCTCCTTTTGGCCCTTTGATTGTGAGCTGCTCCCCTTTAAGCTTGACCTCAACACCTTTTGGTATGGCAATGGGCTTTTTGCCTATACGTGACATTTAAACCTCCAATTAAAAATCGCTGCGCGATTTTATTACCACACTGAACAAAGGATCTCCCCACCAACACGCATTTCTCTGGCCTGCCTGTCCGACATAAGCCCCTTTGAAGTGGAAACGATATTGATTCCGTATCCGTTCAACACCTTCGGGACGTCTTTGTATCCTGAATAAATTCGACAGCTCGGTTTGCTTACCCGTTTGGCTCCTTCAATAATAGGGACACCTTCTTCATCGTATTTCAAAAAAATTCTTATAAGCCTGTGCCGGCCATCAGAAATGATTTTATGGTTCCTGATATACCCTTCAGACTTCAGAACCTTTGCTATATCTCTTTTCACTTTCGAATTCGGCATATCCACAGTCTCATGGGCGGCCCTGAGGGCATTCCTGATTCTTGTCAGCATATCGGCAATGGGATCAGTCATTGTCATTGTTTCTGCTCCCTAAAGTTATTTATGGAAAATATCATCAATATATGGAGGCAATTAGTGCTTACTGCCTACTCCTCATTACTTACTACTGTTCACCAGCTTGATTTAACCACGCCAGGGATTTCACCCTTTGAGGCCAAATTCCTAAAACAAATACGACAAATTCCAAATTTCCTCAAAAAAGCCCTGCTTCGTCCACAAATTGGGCATCTGTTGTATTGTCGTGTTGAAAACTTTTGTTTTCTCTGGGCTTTAACAACAAGAGACTTCCTTGCCAAAATAACCTCCCTGTCATGTCGAACAAATTATCTCAATTATGGATGAACACTAATTACGAAAAGGCATCCCCAAATGCTTCAACAAATAGAGTCCTTCTGCGTCAGTCTTAGCCGTAGTCACAATGGAAATATTCATGCCTTTTATTTTGTCGACTTTATCGTAATCAATTTCAGGAAAAATAATATGTTCTTTGATCCCAATTGTGCAATTGCCCCGGCCATCAAAAACCTTGTCAGACAGCCCTCTAAAATCCCTAACCCTGGCCAGTGTAACATTGAATAGTTTGTCCAAAAAATCGAGCATCATGTTACGCCGCAGCGTTACCATACATCCAATCGGCATACCTTCCCGAAGCTTGAATCCAGCAATCGACCTCTTTGCCTTGGTGATGACTGCTCTTTGACCCGCGATCAGAGTAAGCTCTTCAACACCAGAATCAAGCACCTTAATGTTCTGTATGGCCTCTCCAAGGCCCATATTTAAAACAACCATTCGTAAGCGAGGAACGGCCATAATACTTCCATATCCGAACTCTTTCATCAAAGCAGGCACAACTTCTGAATGGTATTTTTCCTTCAATCGAGACAACCCTACCTCCTCAATGTTTTGCTATTACCACCACAAATATCCCAAGGGAATATTTAAAAAAAGCTCCAATGTTTTTAGCATTTATTAACAAATTGACTATTTGAAAAAAACACACCCTGTTTAAAGAACTAATCGCTAATAATCAATAATAAATAGTCAATCCTTTCACTCATCCATTGGTTCGCCACACTTCTTGCAGACACGAATCTTTGAACCGTCCTCAAGTACGCGCTTTCCGATTCTGGTAGGTTCAGTGCACTTGTTGCAAACAATCATCACGTCAGAAATATTCAAGGGAGCTTCCTTCTCAATAATTCCACCCTGGGCAGTTTGCGTGCTTGCCTTCGCGTGTTTTTTAACCATATTGATTTTCTCAATTATCACACGCTCTTTCTCAGGATCAACTTTCAAGACTGTCCCAATCTTACCTTTTTCTTTTCCAGCAAGAACAATAACCTTATCATCTTTCCTGATTTTTGGGTGTTTTTTCTGCACTTCTACTACTCCCGATTTCCTCAAAGAACCTCTGGGGCCAATGAAATGATCTTCATGAAATTTTTGGCTCTCAATTCTCTTGCTACCGGTCCAAAGATTCGTGTCCCGATGGGCTCCATTTGCTGGTTGATCAATACCGCCGAGTTATCATCAAATTTTATATAGGACCCATCCGGTCTGCGGAGCCCTTTTGCTGTTCTGACAATCACCGCCCGAACAACATCTCCCTTTTTCACCTTGGAATTGGGCATCGCCTCCTTCACCGATACAACTATGATATCGCCTACACTTGCGTATCTCCTCTTAGATCCACCCAGCACCTTTATGCAGGAAAGCAATTTGGCTCCAGAATTGTCAGCAACCTTCAATCTCGTTTGAGTCTGTATCATATTCCCAACCCCGGTGAGCTATCTCTCCATTAAACCTAAACTACAATATTGATTCTCTCAATGACATGCCACCTTTTTCTCTTGCTGAGAGGTCGGCTTTCAATGATCCTCACCTTGTCCCCGATTTGGCACAGATTTTGGGGATCATGAGCCATATATTTCACACGCCTTTTTACATACTTATTATAGGTCCGATGTTTGGTTAACCGTTCGACTAAAACCAGGGCCGTTTTATTCATCTTGTTGCTCACAACGGTCCCCACCAGCCTTCTTCTTAATCCGCGCTCTGTCATCTGCACCTCAAATATTAAAAAAGCAAATTCATGTAAGAGAAATTTATCTTCCTGCCCTGGAGATTTCCAATTCCCTGATCACCGTCTTTACCCGTGCCAGGTCTTTTCTTGTTTTGGGAATTACGGCAGTATTTCCAAGCTGACCAGTAGCCTTCTGGAACCGCAAATTAAATAACTCCCTACTCAATTCTTTTGTCCTCTCCATGAGCTCTTCTTCAGTTAGCTCTTTCAACGCCTTTGCCTTCATGAGTTTACGATCTCCTGATAACGAATCTTGTAGCAAACGGCAGCTTGTGACCAGCCAATCGAAAGGCCTCAGCGGCAACTGTTTCGGCCACTCCCTCTAATTCGTACAGGATCCTTCCTGGCTTCAC
>MVDB01000076.1 GCA_002050025.1 Desulfobacteraceae bacterium 4484_190.2 | reverse complement strand
CTTCTGATCAAGAAGGGGAACCATAGGTTTGCAGTTGACAGGGCAACCTATTTCAGACGTGGAAAAGAAATTTCTGAACATATGTTCATAACTGGCGTAAAAGGTCCGGGCGACAGGATTACCTTCTTTGCAGGTGCCGCTCCAAGCGGATGTGGAAAGACCACAACGGCAATGACAGGTGACGAATTTGTCAGTGATGATTTGGCCCAGATTTGGATAGCTGAAGACGGTTCAATAAGGAGTGTCAACCCTGAAAATGGTATTTTCGGCATTATTAAAGATGTGAGCTGGGATGATGATCCAATGATGCTCAAGCTCTTTCGCAATGAAAAGGCAGAGATCATCTTTTCCAATGTCCTGATCGATGAAAACAAAAAACCTCATTGGGAAGGCAGCGGAGAAGAGCCACCGAAAAAAGGATATAACTTTCAAGGCCAATGGGAAGAAGGCAAGACAGACAAAAACAATAAACCCGTCCCCATATCCCATCCGAATGCCCGTTTCACCATCAGTTGCGTCGCGCTTGACAACTACAGTGACAAAATAGAGGATCCGGCCGGTGTGGTTACAAAGGTATTCACATACAGTGGCCGAGACAGTGACACAATGCCTCCGGTATGGGTTGCCGAGAATCTCGATCAAGGTGTGGTCATCGGTGCATCCCTCATATCACAGGCCACTGCAACAGAGGTGGGCGCTACTGGCGTCAAGCGTTCCCCCTGGGCTAATCAGCCTTTTATCCCTGGTGGACTGGGGGACTATATGCATGCACAGTTTGATTTCTTCAACAGCGACAAGATCAAAGATGAATACCGTCCGATCCTGGCAGGGCTCAATTATTTCCTCACCCACGGTGCGCGCGGTGGAGAAGGAAACAAACTGCTTGGTGAAAAAAAGGATGTTCACGTGTGGATGGGCTGGCTTGAAAGGCGTGTGCACAATGATGTCAGTGCGATTGCAACCCCCATTGGCCTGCTTCCAAAATATGAGGACCTCAAAGAATTGTTTAAGTCACTGATTGACAAACAATACGACAGAGAACTGTATAACAGGCAGTTTTCACTTTACATTGACAACATTATCAGACGGATCGACCTTCAGGCCGATGCCTACAAAAAGGATGAAAATGTTCCTGACAGACTTTTTAAGATCTATGATGAGCAGAAAAAAGGGCTTCTTGCTCTTAAGGAGAAATACGGCAGTATCGTAACCCCTGAACAGCTTGAAGAAGCCAAGAGTTAACAGGTATTTAAATATTAAGAAGAAAATCAGGCCGGGTTCTTTAAGAATCCGGCTTTTTTTGTGCAAATCCTAAGTGTTGAGCCTTTGCTCCCAATCAAATTCACGGGCCGTTACCGTATGTTCCATTCGCTGGATACGACGATCCAAATTGTCATACCTCCGTTTCAGGCGGTCAGTTGCCCCTTTTCGTGAATAGACATAACTATCGTAAAACTCCTGCTGATCCTCAGTCTGGATGGGTATTACCGGCTCTGGTTTCATCAACAGTGCGGCAATGAAATACAGCGCCGCAATAGGCCAGAGCCCACTGAAAAGAAAAAGTATGAATACGATGGTTCGCGCCCAAAAAACGGAGAAATCGAAATATTCTGCAACGCCTCTACAGACACCCAGTATTATACCCTTGCGGGAACGATACAGTCCGCCATGAAAAATCCTTTCAAATCGTCTCATAATGTTTGGTCCTTTCTTTCACGGTCCAGAATAATGGTTTCCAGTGCTTCCACGCGCCCTTCCATTCGCGATAGCCCTTGATATATCTCTTGAATCATTCTGGCTTCGTCAGTCTGAAGTTTTTGATCCTTTTGGGACAGGCCCCCCTTCAGTATTTTTATGGCCATCAAGATTGTGCTTCCGATAATAGCCAGCGCCAGGATCGTGCCCCCGAAAATAATAGTCAGAATCAGAATCCCACTCATGGTTGAGTTATCTCCCCTCGCTTTCTATTTACTAAAGGGCTGGTCCCCTTCAAGTTCATTATAGATATATCAATGGCCTGTGGAAGTCTATACTGCTGAGCTTTTGTTTTGTTCTTTTGTAATTGAGGATTTCAGAGTGCGTAGTTCTTTTTCAATGTCCTCATCAACCAAAAGCATGTCAAACTCCCCTTCCAGCGTAGGCTTTCTTCCGAAGTTGACCATATCAGCTTCAGCTTCCATTCTTTCAATCCGGTTTTCAAACTCCTCGAACTTCAGGATGGCCTCAGAGCTATCTACGCGACGGATTTCTTGCTGTGCGCGTTTTTTTCCGTTTGCATGAATATGGCGTTGCACGAGTATACGTTGCTTTTCGCGAGCAGTACCGAGTTTATCCTCCAGTTGGCGGATGTCATCCTGATATTGCTCGATTAAGGCCTTGTATTCTATTAATTCTTTTTCAAAGATATTCGCCCTATCGGAATATCTGCGCTTCTCCACGAGCGCTTCCCGCGCCAGATCATCTCTGCCCTTGTTGACTGCAAGCTCTGCCCTGTCTTTCCAATGTTTTTCCCGAACCAGAACTTCATCAAGCTGACGCTGAACCTTTTTGCTGCTGGCCATCACGCCTGCGCACGATGCCTTGATTTCAACCAGCGTGTCTTCCATCTCGCGGATCATAAGTCTGATAAGTTTTTGTGGATCTTCTGCCTTATCCAGCATTGCATTGATATTGGAACTGATGATATCGCGAAAGCGTGTAAAAATTCCCATAATGTGACCTCCATCCTTTAGTTTTGCAAATATGTAAGGCATGAATTGTGCCAAAGAATATTTTTTGGGGAAAATGAAGGAATTCAAGAAGTTATTAGTTTGACATAGTCGATTCGGTTGTAGTATGGTGAACCAAGTATAGGTTATATTAACCATTATAAGGTAATTTTCACCATGAAAAGCCAAACTGACAGAACGGGACCTCCTGCAAGCGTGGGGGAGGCGCTGGGGCAGTCCGAGGCTTTCCTGGGGTTTCAGGAACGTTTGACACGTGTTGCTAAAATAAACCGGCCTGTGCTCTTGATTGGTGAACGGGGCACAGGAAAGGAACTGGCTGCAGCCAGACTCCACTTTCTTTCAAACCGGTGGCAAGAGCCCTTGATAGCCCTCAATTGCTCAGCCCTCACGCCTTCTCTTATGGAATCAGAACTATTTGGCCATGAAAAAGGAGCATTCACCGGGGCCGAACAGCGGCGGACCGGAAGATTTGAGGCAGCAGACAAGGGGACACTTTTCCTTGACGAAATAGGCACCATCCCCATGGAAGTGCAGGAGAAAATATTGCGGGTCGTGGAATATGGTTCATTTGAACGGGTTGGAGGTACAGCGTGTATTGAGGTGGATGTCAGAATTATCGCGGCTACCAATGCCGACCTGTCGGCATTGGTAATTGAGGGCCGTTTCAAGCAGGATTTATTGGATCGCCTCTCTTTTGAAGTGCTGCTTTTGCCGGCTCTCAGGGAACGAGAAGGAGATATTGTTTTTTTGTCAAACCATTTTGCAGTGAGGATGGCCTTTGAACTGGGACGGGAGGAAGTCCCCCAATTCAGTTATGGAGCTATTACCGCACTTGAAAACTATTCCTGGCCTGGAAACGTGCGTGAGCTGAAAAACGTAGTGGAACGTGCAGTATATCGATCGGATTCATCGCTGATTACGGATATAGTCTTCGATCCCTTTAATTCCTCCCATGGTCAGGATCGGCCAGGAAAAGAAGAACACAGGGTTAAAAAGGACAAATTTTCGACCGAGTATCTCATGAATAAACCCTTCAACGAGGCTATTCAGGAGCTAAAGATTCGTCTTTTGGTGCAGGCACTTAAGCAATCAAAATACAATCAAAGAAAAGCAGCCCGGATTTTGGGCCTTACTTACAATCAATTTCGCGGATTATACCGAAAGTTCTACGATGATATCAAAGCATAGCAGCAATTCTAATTATGGCTTTCATCTGGCAGGACCGTGAGGTCATAATCAGAATTACTGAAAGCATAGTGGAAGATGGTCGGCCACGAGAAACCCCTTTCGGGTGGGAACAATCCTGTCCTTTTTGATAGTAAGGAACCCCGAGATTTGCAGCCTGGAGAGTATATCCCCTGATTGCGATTCAAGGTCGGTTTCTTTGATAGCAAAACCGTCTCTGGTTCTCAAACCGAGAGCAATTGATTCAAGTCTCATCTGATTATTAGTCAAATCTTCATGACCCTCAACCGGTGCTTTATGTTCCTCCAGGGCTTCACAATATCGTCTTATTGAGCGGAAATTCCACCAGCGGGTCTTATTTTGAAACGAGTGAGCCGAGGGGCCGAGCCCGAGGTATGGGACATGGTACCAGTATTTATAATTGTGATGGGAATAGTAGATCTTTTCCCTGGCAAAATTAGAGATTTCGTAATGGATGTACCCTTTTTCTTCCAGAAATCTGGATGTGGTGAGGAAAAAAGAACGTTCTTCTTTTTCACCAATGGGCGTTATCATGCCCTTTTTCCTCATATTCCAGAATGGCGTTTGCTTTTCAAAGGTCAACTGATAACATGAAATATGTTCGGGCTGAAACGTAAGGGTTCGGTTGAGGGTATTGATCCATCCTTTTAAAGACTGCCCATCGAGTCCGTAAATCAGATCAATGCCCACATTTTCAAATCCGGAGGCCCTCAGTGTCTTGAGCGCGCTTTCGGCTTCCTCGCCAGTATGGCTCCTCCCCAGAAACAACAGTTCCTGAGGATTAAAGGACTGAACCCCCAGATTAACTCTGTTAAAGCCCATGGCCTTGAGTCCGTCGGCCTTGTCCGAGGTCAGATCCCCGGGATTAGCCTCTATGGTGAACTCGGTATTCGGGACAAAGTCAAAGTGCGCGAAAAGGTGCTGCATTATCTTTTCGAGGTCCCTGGTGCTTAACAGTGTGGGTGTTCCGCCGCCGAGATACAGGCTGTCGAAATATTCAAACCGGTCCTTGTAGTAGACCACTTCTTTTTTCAGGGCTTCCAACCACCTGGAGATGAGAGAAGTAGAGGCAATGGAGTAAAATCCGCAGTAAGGGCATTTTGTCCTGCAGAAGGGTACGTGTATATATAGACCGTTTTTTTGATAAGGGTTCATCAGTGATAAGTTAGCCCGGCATTTTGAATGGTTCAATGCTGTGTTCTTGTTATTTATTATCAGCTTTAAACACGGCTACAAAAGCACTCTGGGGAATGGCTACGGAGCCGATCATTTTCATTCGTTTTTTCCCTTTTTTCTGCTTTTCAAGAAGTTTACGCTTTCTGGTGATGTCCCCTCCATAGCATTTGGCTGTCACATCTTTTCTAAAAGGCGAAATTGTAGACCTGGCGACAATGGTTCCCCCGATGGCCCCCTGGATAGGAATCTTGAACAGGTGCCTCGGAATTTCTTCCTTCAGCCTTTCACAGGCATTAAGTGCCCTTGACCTTGCCCTATCTCGATGCACAATTTGAGAAAGGGCGTCAACTCTCTCCCCGTTCACAAGAATGTCCAGCTTTACAAGATCGTTCTTACGATAATCCAGAAGATCGTAATCAAATGAGCCGTAGCCCTGGGTCACGGTCTTAAGCCGGTCGTAAAAGTCGTATATGACCTCTGCCAAAGGCATATCAAACTGTATTTCGATGCGTCCGGGCGTGGGATAACTGAACCTTGAGTTTACTCCTCTGCGCTCCAGGCAAAGATCCATGACTACCCCCACATACCGCTCCGGTATAAAGATGCTTGTTTTTATGAAGGGTTCCATGGCCTTTTCGATAGTGGCAGGATCCGGATAGTATAATGGATTGTCCACGCTGAGGGTTTCTCCGTTCGTGAGTGTAAAGTGGTACTCAACCGTTGGGACCGTCATGATGAGGGACTGCCCGAATTCCCTTTCAAGCCGTTCCTGGACGATTTCCAGGTGCAAGAGGCCGAGAAAGCCACAGCGAAACCCCAGACCAAGGGCCGCGGAGGAGTCCTTTTGAAAGACCAGGGCAGCGTCATTCAGTTTATATTTTTCAAGGGCCTCTGTCAGGCCTTGATAATCCTCGGACGTAACAGGGTAGACAGATGAAAATACAACAGGCTTGACCTCCCTGAAACCCGGCAGGGGACTAGGGGATGGATCAGCATCCTGGGTAATCGTGTCGCCAATCTTCGTATCGCTGACTGTCTTGATGCCTGCAATGATGTAACCAACCTCACCCGCAGACAGGGCATCTCTCGGTTCTCTCCCCAACCGGAAGATGCCCGTTTCTTCGACCTTATGAGTAGCGCCGGTTGACATCAGCCGGATTGTATCACCCGGGCGCACCCGGCCTGCAAAAACCCTCAGGCTGACAATGGTCCCACGAAAAGGATCATAGTGCGCATCAAATATGAGGGCACTCAAAGGTTGGTCAACATTTCCTTCCGGGGGTGGAATGTACGCAGTTATGGCCTCGAGCACTTCTTCGATGCCTGTCCCTTCCTTGGCAGAGCACAGAATAGCCATGTCCGAGTCAAGGGCCAGATCCACTTCAATTTGTTCCCTTACCTGATCTATATCCGCAGATGGCAGATCAATTTTATTGATGACCGGGATGATGGTGAGATCGTGCTCCATGGCCGCAAAAAGGTTGGCCACGGTCTGGGCTTCCACGCCCTGGGAGGCATCGATCAGTAGAAGGACACCCTCGCACGACGCTAATGCGCGGGAGACTTCATATGAAAAGTCCACATGGCCGGGGGTATCAATCAGGTTTAGCTCAAACTCTTCGCCTTTCGAGTTGACATAAGGAAGGTTGACGGCCTGGCTTTTGATCGTGATTCCCCTTTCCCGTTCGATATCCATGTTGTCCAGGATCTGGTCACGGAAATTTCGGCTTTCCACAAGCCCCGTCAACTGAATCATACGATCAGCCAGTGTTGATTTTCCATGGTCAATATGGGCAATGATGCTGAAGTTTCGTATTTGAGGCATATATTTACGATAAGGCTATTTTGCGAGCCTGGCTATTGCGGACCTGAGCTCAGCTGACCCAGGGTTGCTGGCACTGCGGCCCACGAAAATATCCACCGGCTTTACTGGCTTGCCATAGTAAGTTTTGTTCCATTCATAGTTCGTGTTTACGACAGATCCTTCCAGCGACAGGCCCACATAGGCACCTTTAGCCCGTGTGAAGGAAAGAAAGTCAGCATTAAAACTGGATACGGCGCCTGCGGCACCAGCACCGTAAGGTCCGGCGGCCGCCGAGACATCACCTCCGAATTTGAAGGTTGTAGAATACAGGTTTTCCAGACCCTTCTGCGTCATCACCATCATTGCCACTTCCGCCAACTCGCCACCAATCTGTAAACCAAATGTCACGGAGCCAATCGTGTAAAAGGCTGGACCAATCCATTCACCTGTCTTATCATCGCGTACCAGCAGAATGGCCCTGCCGCCCGAGCCGCCAAGGAAGAAGCCTCCTTTGTACAACCTCGGCACAATTAGAAGGCCTTTGGCATTTTGTAAGTGGTGCAGGAACCATTGCATATTAGGGTCAGCAACGCAGTTTTCAATGGATATCCGTGATGCATCGACGAGTAGCTGTTGTTTGAGCGCTTCCTCAGCACCTGCCTGGGACGCTGCAAATGCCAGGAGTCCAGTACTTATCAATGCGATAACAATCAGAAATTTTATGTTAAGGACTTTTTTATTTGCTCTCATGATTTTTTCCTCCTTTGTCTTTGGGCTAACGCATACTTTCGGTTCTGATATGCCCGAAGTCTTTACCATAATGGCCGGTGTTTATTACAATTGCTCCATGGCAGTGCCTAATCCAGGTGGCAAAGTGTCCAGTTTTAAAATCCTGTAAAAAAGTATATTACCATTTTCAAGGTGAGTTGCAAGAGTATTTA
>MVDB01000229.1 GCA_002050025.1 Desulfobacteraceae bacterium 4484_190.2 | reverse complement strand
CTGGTGGAGATTTTAAATCCTGATCAGCACATAGCTACTCTGAATAAGGAAGCCAAAATCAATATGGAGATGGTTGTAAAGACAGGAAAAAGTTATGTTCCTGCTGAAAGGATCAATCCCAAAGATAAGGTCATTGGTGTTATCCCCATGGATGCTATTTTTTCTCCTATTCTGAAAGTTAACCATGTTGTGACAAGCGCACGTGTAGGGCAGATTACCGATTATGATAAGCTGACACTTGAGATTTGGACCGACGGCAGTGTTTTACCTGAAGATGCAGTCGCTTATTCGGCTAAAATCTTCAAGGAACAGATGACGCCATTTATCAATTTTGAAGAAGAACCAGAACCAGAGGAAGAGGAAGAAGAAGAAAAAGAAGAAAAACTAAATGAAAACCTGTTCAGGCCAGTCTCTGAGCTTGAATTATCTGTACGTTCCGCCAATTGTCTTAAGAATGCGAATATCACGTTGATCGGAGAGTTGGTTCAAAAGACAGAACCGGAAATGTTGAAAACAAAAAATTTTGGAAGAAAGTCTCTCAATGAAATCAAAGCCATCCTTGATGAGATGGGGCTTTTCCTGGGGATGAAACTTGATAATTTTCCACCGGCCGAGGAGCAGGATGAAGGTGAGGAGAAGGAAGAGGGCGCAGATAAATGAGGCATAGAAAGGCAGGTAAGGAATTAGGGCGTAATCCAAGTCACCGAAGGGCAATGCTAAGGAATATGGTGACTTCTCTACTCAAGCATGAGCAGATAGAGACAACCGATGTGAAGGCGAAGGCCGTGAGGCCAGTGGCCGAGAAAATGATTACCCTTGCCAAACGGGGCGATCTTCACGCAAGACGCCAGGCACTTGCCTATATTCAGGACAAAGAGACAACCCACAGGCTCTGATAAATCAGGCGATATTACGGCCGGAAAGGGGAAAAAAGGAGAAGGCAAACCTAAACCTGAAAAGGCCGCCAAAAAGGAAGAGAAGAAATGAGATGAATTTCCAAGACAATGCTTTTGCATTAGTCCCCTTTTCAAGCTCAGCAAAAACCTCCTTGCCAATTTTATGGCAAGGAGGTTTTTTATTTTATATAGAGGAGACTGGATATAAGCGCTATGTTATTTTTTTACGCTGGAAGGACTGTGAAGGGTTTACTGAAAAAGATGAACACCGAACATCGAACGTCCAACATCGAATGATGAATGAAAGACAAAAACAAGTGAAAGAATTTCATTCTAAGTTGGACAGCATCTTTCGAGGCAACCCTGTACAGGATGAGTGTAACCTGTGAATGTTTACAAAACAACTTTGTGCTTATGAGGAGACTGGGGTGGTAACGTGGATTAAGGGCGGAGATGTGGTTGACCCTGTGAAAGGGGTTGTAGAAAAGATTGATTTGATCATTGAAAAGGGAAAAATCGCCAAAATTTTACCTCCTGGCGTATTTAAAGATAGAATGTCGGAAATGAAGACGATTAATGCATTCAATAAACTTGTCATACCCGGACTTGTTGATATGCACGTTCATTTGAGAGAACCAGGGCAAGAGCACAAGGAGACGATTGCATCAGGGGGAAGAGCGGCTGTTGCCGGAGGTTTTACTGCCGTAGCCTGTATGCCCAATACTACCCCCCCTAACGACTGTCAATCTGTGACGGAATTTATCCTGGAACAGGCGAAAAGGGCAGGATTAGTCAGGGTCTATCCAGTGGCGGCTATCACTGTGGGGCAGAAGGGTGAGACACTAACTGAGTTTGGTGAGCTTCGAGCAGCAGGTGCTGTGGCCGTGTCTGACGATGGATTGCCTGTTGTCAATAGTCGGGTGATGAGAAAGGCCCTTGAATTCGCTGCCCACAATGATCTAATGGTTATATCTCACTCTGAGGACATAAACCTATCCGAAGACGGCGTCATGCATGAGGGGGCTATTTCAAGGCAGCTTGGCCTGCCTGGAATTCCTGCAGCAAGTGAGGAAATCATGGTTTTTAGGGACATATCGCTTGCCAGGCTGACGAGTTGTCCGGTTCACATCGCGCATGTGAGCACAGCCGGGTCGGTTGAATTAATCAGAAGGGCTAAGGAGGATGGGATCCACGTTACTGCAGAAACAGCTCCCCATTATTTCAGTTTGGATCATACAGTGGTAATGGGTTATAATACCCTTGCCAAGGTGAAGCCTCCCTTGAGAACACCTCAGGATGTTCAAGCGATTAAGGAAGGTCTGAAGCAGGGTGTCATAGACGTTATTGCAACTGACCATGCCCCTCACAGCACCTTGGAGAAGGACATAGAGTTTAACAAAGCGGCATTCGGGCTGATCGGCCTTGAAACTGCCTTGCCTTTGACTCTGGCATTGGTGCGAGACGGAATACTGGGGTTGCCTGAAGCAATTGCCAAATTGTGTTATAATGCTGCTCATATCCTGGGGGTTCCAGGTGGCAGTCTCGTTGTGGGAGGCGATGCCGATGTAGCTATCATTGATCCGGGGTATGAATATGTCATGAAAGAAAAAGATATTGTTTCAAAAAGCAGAAATTCCCCGTTCATTGGGAAGACGTTAAAGGGCAGAAACGAAATTACCATGGTGGGTGGAGAGATTGTCTGGGAGAGAAATGAATAGCATTCTGGTAGTTGATGATGAAAACAGCATGCGGGAGTTTTTAGAGATTCTGTTGACACAGGAGGGTTACCAGGTGACTCTTGCTGAAAATGGTGAGAAGGCCTGTGGGATCCTTGACGAATCAAGGTTTGACCTTGTTATTACAGACATCCGCATGAAGGATATTGACGGTATTGGCGTCCTGAAAAAGGCCAAATCAGTGGATCCGGCCCCTACGGTCGTCTTGATATCAGCTTTTGCGACTGCTGAGACGGCTGTGGAGGCTATGAGGGAAGGCGCATATGATTATATCCCCAAACCGTTTAAGGTCAGGGAGTTTAAGGAGATTGTAAAGGAGGCACTTAGATCCAGGAAGCAAGCCGAGTCAGGTGAAGAGGATCGGTTGAAAAGCCGTTATCACTTTGATTGTCTGATAGGTGAAAGCCCTCAGATCAAAAAGGTGTACGACCTGATAAAGAGGGTCGCTCAGACCAAGACAAATATCCTGATCTCCGGTGAGAGTGGAACCGGAAAAGAGCTTGTAGCAAAGGCGATTCACCAGGCGAGCCAGAGAAACGAAAAACCTATTGTCACTATCAACTGCGCGGGGATTCCCGAAAACCTTATTGAGAGCGAATTGTTCGGATACAGGAAAGCAGATGGAGGAACGGTTTTTCTCGATGAGGTGGGGGAACTTACCCCGGCAATACAGGTAAAACTTTTAAGGGTGATTCAGGAAAGGACGTTTACGGCGGTGGGAGGCACCGAAGAGAAAAGCGTTGACGTGCGATTTGTATCTGCCACGAACAAGGATCTCGAAGAGGAGGTTATCAACAATAATTTCAGAGAGGATCTCTATTTTAGACTGAATGTCATACATATTCCTGTTCCTCCACTGAGAAAAAGGGATGGGGATCTCCCCTTACTGGCACAGCATTTTCTTGAGAAATACTCTAACGAGCTCGGAAAAGAGATTAAAAAGATGTCAGCTTATGCCATGGATATCCTCGCTCAATACGCATTTCCAGGCAATGTCCGGGAACTGGAAAATATAATCGAGCGAAGCGTTGCTCTTGAGACCTCAAATATCGTTTTGCCTGAAAGCCTCACCCTTTCCGATTATAAGGGAACTCTGAGCAGAAAAGGCAGGCGCCGGCTTGATCTGGGCTCAGACGGTATTAATCTTGATGAAGCCATGGCTGAGATTGAAGGAGACTATATCCTGAAGGCGATGGAAACAGCCCATGGATCAAAACAAAGGGCTGCCAGGCTCTTGGGCATCACCATGAGATCCCTGAGATACCGGCTGGATAAATTGGGACTCAAATCCTCTTCTGATGACGATTTCTGATTGTTATTTTCTCTCACAGAGAGCTCAGAGTCACAGAGAGTGTAATAAACTTAAATCAAAGGTAATATCTCAATAAGTCTGGGCATTCCGAACCTTCCCCCTTTTGCAAAGGGGGATTGAGGGGGATTTTTTTAATACAGCCCGAATTTATTGAGAACTTACAACCAAGGGTGTTAACGGATCGAATTAGCAGGATCATTAATACGCCGCATGAGGAGGTTTGGGGTTTAAGTGGAAAGCAAAAAATAAAAAAACTCAGCGCCCTTAGCGCCCTCTGCGGTGAATCATTACCTTTACAAAAATTGTCACAGATCCGGCAAAAAGTGTCAAAAGAGGAGTTGGGATAGGCACTGTAAATGACTTTTTTTGGAATCCGGTAATAAATAGGATCTATATCTACCTGAAATTATTATTAATTTAATAATTGATTCGAAAGCCTACCTTTATGGCATAATATTCGCATAATCCAATCATCAAACGAAATGATTTACAACTCAGCTACTCAACCACTTAACAAAAAATTAAAGTTTAATACGAAAGGAGGTGCAAAAGCAGTCACGGTTTGAATTTACAGTTTGAAATTGGATTTTAGATGTGATAAAATAAAATTAATAAAATAAAGGAGAAAAAAAATGTTAACCAAATTAAATAAAAAAAGAGATGAAAAAGGTTTTACCCTGATTGAATTAATGATCGTTATTGCCATCATCGGCATCCTGGCCGCCATCGCCATCCCTCAGTTTGCAGCCTATCGCGAGAGGGCCTACACGTCGGCATTGAAATCAGATGCCCATTCATTTGCCAATGCACAAGAGGCCTATTATGCCGATGAGGATACATACTGTAGCACATTAGCTACTCTACAACTTCCTAAATATGGAGCGGAGCTTTCTGACAACACAACACCGCTTAATAGTTACATCCTCTGCCACTGAATTTAACATGACCTTTCAAGATCAGCTTCATACCAACATTGATATAGTCACCTACGATAGTGATAACGGAGGTATCCAGCCATAAGTAATTGGTTCTATCAATTCAGGTAAAGGAGGGGGAGTAAATCTCAGATGAGTGATTTACTCCCCTTTGCTTTTTGGGATAAAAAAAGGATAAATACCTTTTTCAAGGCTGTAGAGGGAAATCGCATTAATCATGGATGGAAGTCCATGGAGAAAGTTCCGGCAAAGCAAAAGGACATGAATACGG
>MVDB01000075.1 GCA_002050025.1 Desulfobacteraceae bacterium 4484_190.2 | reverse complement strand
GATCTATATGACCTATCGTTCCAACGTTTATATGCGGCTTCGTCCTCTCAAATTTCTTCTTGCCCATCTCTTGCCCTCCTATGTGTAGTAAACAGTATATACCTTATAACACTCTTCACACTTACTGCCTACTCCTTACTCACTATCGCCTATTGATTACTGCCTACTGCCATTTACCATCGATAATGGGCAAAAGCCTTGTTGGCCTCAGCCATCCTGTGTGTATCATCTTTCTTTTTAATCGCAGCCCCTCTCGTATTGGCAGCATCCATTAATTCCCCCGCAAGTTTGGCGGCCATTGTCTTTTCACCCCTCTGGGTGGAATAGCTGATGATCCACCGAATGCTTAGCGCCTGCCTTCTCGACGGTCTTACTTCCGTGGGGACCTGGTATGTAGAGCCACCAACTCGTCGCGATTTCACCTCCACTGTAGGTTTGACATTTTCGACTGCTTTCTTAAAAACTGTTAAGGGGTCTTGCTTAGTTTTTTCCGAAATAATGTCGAAAGATCCATAAAGGATAGACTGCGCAATGCTCTTTTTACCCTTCTTCATCAGGTTATTGACAAATTTTGTCACAAGTACATTTTTGTACTTAGGATCAGACACTATCTCTCGTTTCGCAAATATTCGCTTCCTGGGCATAAAAAAATCTCCAAAAAAATAAATAGGGATATCAAAGACTCTTTGGTCGTTTAGCCCCATACTTTGATCGTCCTTGCCTGCGATCATCCACGCCGGTTGTATCCATCGTGCCCCTGACAATATGATACCTAACACCGGGCAAATCCTTAACCCGACCTCCTCGAATCAAGACAACCGAGTGTTCTTGAAGGTTGTGGCCCATACCCGGGATATACGAAGTCACTTCAATTCCGTTTGTTAACCTCACCCTGGCAACCTTTCGCAGTGCAGAGTTTGGTTTTTTGGGTGTCGATGTATATACCCTTACACACACGCCTCTCTTCTGAGGCGCGCCCTGAAGAGCGGGAGTCTTGGCCTTTTTCCTGGGTTTACGTCGGCCCTTTCTAATGAGTTGGTTAATGGTCGGCATAGAATCTCCTAAAGCTTCACTTAATCAAAGACATAGATTGTCAATATTTGATCCTGAAAAAACGATAAAATTACAGAACTCTTTCTTCTATTTTTCTTTTCACTATTTGTCAAGGTATTTTCAAGACTAAATAATAAAAAATTTAACTGCCAACACTCATTTCAACATTCCTGTAGGTCTTCAACCCGGTACCAGCCGGAATCAGGCGACCCATAATCACATTCTCTTTCAACCCCTTGAGGGTGTCTATTTTCCCGGCCACACTTGCATCAGACAAGACCTTGGTTGTTTCCTGGAAAGATGCTGCTGATATAAAACTTTCAGTGCTCAGGGACGCCTTGGTAATTCCCAGCAGTAGAGGTTCTGCGGTGGCCGGTTGTTCACCTTGATCGATAATTTTTCTGTTTTCTTCTTCAAAGCGCCACTTTTCCACATGTTCCCCCAAAAGGAAATGGGAATCTCCCACGCCAGTCACATTCACCTGTCGCAACATCTGACGGACAATAACCTCAATATGCTTATCATTAATTTTCACCCCTTGCAACCTGTACACTTCCTGCACCTCATTGACCAGGTATTTGGCCAGTTCCTTGGTGCCTCTGATCTTCAATATGTCATGAGGGTCGACCGATCCGTCCATTAACGCCTCACCTGCCCTCACATAGTCCCCATCCAGGACGCTGACATGCTTTCCTCTTGCCACAAAATAATCTACAGGCTCACCCACCTCCGGGGTAATCGTCATTTTTCGCTTACCCTTTGTATATTTCCCAAACGAGATAACACCATCTATTTCACTGATGATGGCTGTCTGTTTTGGCTTTCTCACTTCAAACAACTCTGCAACACGCGGTAAACCACCTGTAATATCCTTCGTCTTAGTGGTTTCTCGCGGGATCTTTGCCAATACGGAACCAGGACCAACCTCATCTCCCTCGTTAACCATAATTATAGCACCCACCGGCAGATAATTCCGGGCCTTGGCCTTTGTGCTACCAGGTAGACTGGCCGTTTTTCCACTGCTGTCTTTAATGGAAATCCGAGGCCTGATATCCACGTCACGGGATTCAACAATCACTCTGCTGATCTTTCCCGTGACCTTGTCACGCTTTTCCCGCATGGTCCGGCCTTCCGTAATATCACCGAATTTGATAACGCCACTCACCTCTGTCATGATAGGTATCGTGAAGGGATCCCATTCAGCCAGAATCTGGTCTGATTTGACCTTGCTTCCATCACTAACTTTCAAAGTGGCACCATATATTATGGGATATCGCTCAAGTTCCCTTTCACCTTTGCCCAAAACAGCAATTTCTCCATTACGGTTCATGACAACGAGGTTCCCCTCTTCATTTTCGACCGTTTTCAGATCAATAAACTTTATCTTGCCTTGATTTCTGGGCTGAATTGTAGATTGTTCCACCCTCTTACTTGCTGTACCGCCAATATGAAATGTCCTCATTGTGAGCTGGGTCCCGGGTTCACCTATGGACTGAGCAGCGACAATACCAATGGGCTGTCCGATATTGACCTCATGGCCGTGCGAAAGGTCCCTGCCGTAACATTTCTTGCATACTCCCCTTTTTGCCTCACATGTCAAAACGGATCTGATCCTGACCCTTTCCAATCCCGCAGCTTCGATTTTCCTCACTTTTTCTTCGTCTATCTCCTCATCAGCTTTCACAAGCAAATCCCCGGTCACTGGATCATAGATATCCTCAAGGCTAACTCTACCCAGGATCCGTTCTCCAACTCGCTGAAGTATCTCGCCACCTTCCACAAGCGCATCCACCCAGATGCCATCCATAGTTCCGCAGTTTTCTTCAGTAACGATGGCGTCCTGTGCTACGTCCACCAGTCTTCGGGTCAGGTACCCGGAGTTAGAATACTGTAAAACAGTCAACCCTTCACGAAAGTTAGACGTAATGGGGGTTTCAATGATCTCGCCTGATGGCTTCGCCATCAAACCCCTCATGCCGGCCAACTGTCTCATTTGATCCTTACTTCCCCTTGCACCTGAATCTGACATCATATAGATGGGGTTAAAACTGTTGGTCTTCACTTTCTTGTTTCCAGGCCCCCTTACTTCTTCTAAGGCCATCTCCTTCATCATCTCCGAGGCCACATCTTCTGTGGACTGGGACCAGATATCCACTACTTTGTTGTATTTCTCCCCATCCGTTATAAGCCCGCTTATGTATTGATCATCAATATTTTTTGATTCATTCTCGGCCCGCTCAATGATCTCTCCCTTCCTGGATGGGATCGCCATGTCTTTAATGGAGATAGATATACCTGAAAGCGTGGCGTATTTATAACCCATATCTTTCAACCGGTCTCCCAGGATAACCGTAGATTTGATCCCTGCCCCACGATAGGACTCGTTTATCAGAGTACGCAGTTCCTTTTTAGACATGACCTTATTGATGAGCGCAAAGGGAAGGGTTTCCGGTAAAATTTCATATAGAATCACACGCCCTGTAGTGGTCTCCTGAAGCTTTCCCTCTATCCTCACTTTGATGGAGGCATGAAGATCTAACTCACCGGCATCATAAGCGATCCTAACTTCCAGTGGGTTCGAATAAGCCTTTCCTTCTCCTTTAGAAAATGGCCTTTCTCGCGTTAAATAGTAGATTCCCAATACAATATCCTGGCTCGGAACGATGATGGGATCCCCGCTGGCAGGTGAAAGAATATTATTAGTAGACATCATGAGGACCCTTGCCTCTATCTGGGCCTCGATGGATAACGGAACATGGACTGCCATTTGATCGCCATCAAAGTCCGCATTAAAGGCGGTACACACCAGAGGATGAAGCTGAATTGCCTTTCCCTCAATAAGTATAGGCTCAAAGGCCTGAATTCCTAAACGGTGCAGTGTGGGAGCCCGATTCAACAGGATACAGTATTCGCTGACCACTTCATCGAGGGCATCCCAGACCTCAGGTGTTTTTCTATCAACCATCTTCTTTGCGCTTTTTATCGTGGTGACAAGCCCTCTTTCATCCAGTTTATTATAAATAAAGGGCTTGAAGAGCTCCAACGCCATAATTTTGGGAAGCCCACACTGATGCAGACGCAGATCAGGCCCAACCACAATAACCGATCGGCCTGAATAATCCACCCGCTTTCCGAGCAAATTCTGTCTAAACCTTCCTTGCTTGCCCTTGAGCATATCACTCAGGGACTTGAAAGGACGTTTGTTTGCTCCAGTGACAACTTTGCCTCTTCTCCCATTATCAAACAGGACATCTACTGCCTCCTGAAGCATTCTCTTTTCGTTTCTTACTATGATATCAGGCGCACTCAGATCCAGAAGTCTCTTCAGCCTGTTATTGCGATTAATAACCCGCCGATAGAGGTCATTCAAATCAGACGTGGCAAATCGGCCGCCGTCAAGGGGCACAAGCGGCCTGAGATCCGGTGGCAAAACCGGAATATAATTCAGAATCGTCCATTCCGGTCGGTTGTTTGAATCTCTAAACGCACCAATGATCTTCAACCGCTTTGCCAGCTTTTTCCGTTTTGCTTCAGACTTTGTTGCTAACATTTCAGCCCTGAGGGTTTGCGAGAGTTCATCCAGGTTCAGTTCCCGCAACATCGTCTGGATCGCTTCAGCCCCTATACCCGCTTCAAATCGATCACCATAGTCCTCCTTTGCCTGGTACAGTTGTTCATCTGTCAACAGGCTGCCTTTTACAAGGGGCGTATCCTTCGGATCAATTACAATGTAGCCCTCAAAGTAAAGTACCCGTTCCAGATCTTTCAGTGTCAAGTCCAAAAGGTGACCTATCTTGGAAGGAAGACACTTCAGGAACCAAATGTGGGCTACAGGGGCGGCAAGTTCAATATGTCCCATCCGTTCACGGCGAACTTTGGACTGAATTACCTCAACACCGCATTTTTCACACACGATACCTCTGTGTTTCATTCGTTTATATTTGCCGCAATTACATTCATAGTCTTTGATGGGTCCAAATATCTTCGAACAAAACAGCCCGTCTCTCTCTGGCTTGAAAGTCCTGTAGTTGATGGTCTCAGGTTTTTTGACCTCCCCAAAAGACCACTCTTTAATCTTTTCCGGCGAGGCCAAAGAAATCCTCACAGCGTTAAAACTTGATGGATCCTTTGGCTTTGTAAAGAAACTGTATAATTCTTCCAATGCCTATCTCCTTTGGATTTTCGATTGGCGAATGATTATTGTCGATTTTCAACCTGCAATCGACAATAGACAATATTCAATTCTTAGATTTGGCTATCCTCAAAAAGCTGAATTTCCAGTCCAAGGCTCTGCAGTTCTTTCATGAGTACCTTGAAAGACTCCGGGAGTCCAGCTTCAAGCACATTATTACCCTTTACAATCCTTTCATACATCCGGGTTCTGCCGGCTACATCATCCGATTTGACAGTCAGAAACTCCTGAAGGGTATACGCAGCCCCATAGGACTCCATTGCCCAGACCTCCATCTCACCTAATCGCTGACCGCCAAACTGGGCCTTTCCGCCCAATGGCTGTTGTGTTACAAGAGAATAGGGACCAATAGAACGTGCGTGCAGTTTGTCATCTACCAAATGATGGAGCTTCATTACGTACATAATGCCGACGGTGATCTTCTGATCAAATGGAATGCCTGTCCTGCCATCATAAAGTGTCGCCTGGCCGGTTACAGGTAATCCCGCCTCCTCCAGGCAATTTCGGATTTCTTCTTCTTCTGCACCATCAAAAACCGGTGACGCCATGGGTACTCCGTCCATCAATAAGCGGCTCTTGTCTATCAGCTCCTCATCAGATAAGTCCTTTATAAATTCATTATACTCCTGTTTTACAAACACTTTTTCCAATTTGCGCCTCAATTCATCAGGGGTTTTCATATTATCCAGCAGCGCTTTAACCTGTTTTCCCAGTTCGAAGGAAGCCCATCCCAAATGCGTTTCAAGTACCTGCCCCACATTCATCCTCGATGGCACCCCCAAAGGGTTCAAGACGATGTCCACCGGGGTCCCATCTGCAAAATAAGGCATGTCCTCAACAGGAAGAACTCTGGACAAAACGCCCTTATTTCCGTGACGACCAGCCATCTTGTCTCCCACAGACAATTTTCGTTTCACCGCAACATAAACTTTCACCATTTTGATGACGCCCGGGGGCAATTCATCACCGATGCTCAATCGCTCTATCTTATCGTCAAATATTTTATTGAGACGAGCCACCTTAGTAGAATAATTATTAATAATCGATTCAAGACTCTCAATGACATCCATACTACCTTTAAGGTCTGCACCTGACCAGGCTTCGATTGCAATGCGGTCAATATCTTCCTGCTTTATTGTCTTTTTTTCACGCATGAGGATATCGCCTGTTACCCTGTCAAGAAGATCGGTTTTCAGCGCTTTTCCAACCAAAAGGTCCCTCAGCCTTTCCTTTGCGCCTTTCCCAATGACATCCAGTTCGTCTTGGAGATCCTTTTTATGCCGAAGCATTTCCTGGGCTTCGATAGTGAGACTTCGCTGGTCCTTTTCAACACCACGCCTCGCAAATATCTTGGCGTCAATCACGATCCCCTGGACGCCTGGCGGGACCCTTAAGGATGTATCCCTCACGTCTCCGGCTTTATCCCCAAAAATAGCCCTCAAGAGCTTCTCTTCCGGAGAAAGTTGAGTCTCTCCTTTTGGAGTAATTTTTCCTGCCAGAATATCCCCCGAATTGATTTCTGCACCAATTCTGATTATGCCACTTTCATCCAAGTCCCTTAAGGCATCCTCACCCACATTCGGAATATCTCTCGTGATCTCTTCTTTACCCAACTTTGTATCCCTGGAGACAACCTCAAATTCTTCTATATGTATTGAAGTATAAATATCCTCTTTCACAACTCTTTCGCTGATGAGCATAGAATCTTCATAGTTGTAACCGCCCCACGACATAAAAGCTACCATCACATTTTGGCCCAACGCAAGTTCTCCAAGTTCGCAAGCAGGACCATCGGCAATGATCTGCCCTTTTTTGACAATATTGCCCTTGTATACAATAGGTTTTTGAGTATAGCAGCTATTCTGGTTGGATTTCTGAAATTTGGCTAATTTATAAATTTCCACCTCCGACTGGTCATTATCCGTCACGCCACTGGATCTAATGACAATGCGCGATGCCTCCACGTTTTCGACCACGCCATCTCTTCTGGCAACCACAGCTATACCCGAATCCCGTGCAACCACACCTTCTATTCCTGTCCCTACTAAAGGTGCCTTGGCCTTCAGGAGGGGAACAGCCTGACGTTGCATGTTAGATCCCATCAAAGCTCTATTGGCATCGTCGTGCTCCAAAAAGGGGATCAGAGAGGCAGAAACGCTCACAAGCTGATCTGGAGATACATCCATATACTTCACGTCCCCAATGGGGCTCTTCCCAGCCTCTCCCTCTATCCGTACCGCAGCCTCTTCTCTTATAAAATTGCCTTTTTCATCCAGGGGGGCATTGGCCTGGGCAATGGCATAATTCCCTTCGTCAAGCGCAGACAAGTATTTGATGTTATCACTCGCCCTCCCATTGTCCACCTCCCTGTAAGGTGTCTCAATGAAGCCAAACTCATTCACCCTTGCGTATGTACCGAGTGAGACTATCAAACCGATATTTGGTCCTTCTGGTGTCTCGATAGGGCAAATCCTGCCATAGTGCGTAGGGTGAACGTCCCGGACTTCAAATCCTGCCCTTTCTCTCGTCAAACCGCCGGGGCCCAAGGCGCTCAATCTCCGCTTGTGGGTGATCTCCGATAATGGATTCGTCTGGTCCATGAATTGGGAAAGCTGGCTTGTACCAAAAAATTCCTTGACGACTGCCGACACTGGTTTGGAATTAATCAGATCGTGAGGCATCAAGGTTTCCACTTCCTGCAGGCTCATTCTCTCCTTAATAGCCCTTTCCATTCTCACAAGCCCTATCCTGTATTGATTCTCCAGGAGTTCCCCTACCGCTCTCACCCGCCGGTTTCCCAGGTTATCAATATCATCGGGAATGGCCTCGGAATTCTTCAGCTTGATCAACTCATTCACTGTACCCAGGATATCCTCTTTTCTCAGAGTTCGCTGATCAAGAGGAACATCAAAATTGAGTCGGTAGTTCAGTTTAAGCCTTCCAACCTTCGAGAGGTCATAGGTGTTATCATTGAAAAAAAGATTGTTAAAGAAATTGTTTGCCACTTCCTGGGTCGGAGGGCTGGTGGGTCGCATCTTTCTGTAAATATCAAGAACTGCTTCATCAGGTGAACCTATTTTATCAAGAAGCATTGTGTCTCTAATGGCAGTGCTCACACCAGACGCATCCAGGACAAGGCATTCGATCTCAGTAACCCCTTTCTCTTTCAATATTTCCAGCGTCTCACTGGTAAGCGGCTGATTACCGTCTATTAAGACTTCACCCGTCTCAGGGTCAACCAAGTCATCAACAATAACACGACCTTCAACATCAGACAGGTCTATGGGTATGCGGGTCAGCCCTGCTGACTGAACAGCCTTGTGCAGACGTTTGGTGTATTTTTCCCCTTTCTTGGCCAGAATCTCCCCCGTTTCAGTATCAACAATATCTTTGGTGATTTTTTTCTGGTATAAACTCTCTATCTTGGCCTCTCGCCAGCACTCCTTTTTGTCGATGGTAATGATCTCTGTTTCATAGAAATAACGCAGCATTTCGCTTGTCGAATATCCAAGAGCCTTCAAAAGTATGGTGGCTGGAAATTTCCGCCTTCTGTCTATACGAACATACAAAATATCCTTGGGATCAAACTCAAAATCAAGCCAAGAACCTCTTAATGGGATAATCCTTGCAGAATACAAAAGCTTCCCGCTGGAATGCTTTTTACCTTTGTCGTGATCAAAAAAGGCCCCAGGAGAGCGATGGAGCTGACTAACGACAACCCTTTCGGTTCCGTTGCTAATAAAAGTCCCCTTATCCGTCATCATGGGGAGGGTCCCAAAGTAGATCTCCTGTTCCTTGATGTCACGGATACTTTTCGTCCCATTTACAGGGTCCGTATCAAAAACAACCAACCGGACGGTTAATCTGAGGGGTGCCTCATATGTCATGCCTCTACTCAGGCACTCTTCCTCATCATATTTGGCATCTTCAAACCTATATTTGACAAACTCCAAAGAGGATGTGCCTGCAAAATCGTGAATTGGGAAAACACTTATCAAGGCCCCCTGAAGTCCGAAATCCTGACGTTCTTCAGGCAGAACATCTTTTTGGAGAAAGCGTTCATAGGAACGCCTTTGCATATCAATTAGATTCGGAATTTCTGTAACTTTTTTAATCTTCCCAAAGCTTCTTCTCGGGCGTCTTTTGACACCATTTTCTCCCGCCATGGTATCTCCTTTAGATTGATGATTGACTATTGGCGATTGAAGATTGAAAAAAACAATCAATCCAATAACCGCAAGCCTTCGGCTTACAGCACCCTACTTGATCTCAGCGGTAGCACCCGCTTCCTCAAGCTGACTCTTGATACTTTCTGCCTCATCCTGGGAGACTCCTTCTTTTACGGGGCCAGGCGCACCGTCTACAACTGCCTTAGCCTCTTTGAGGCCCAGACTTGTAATGGCACGGACAGCCTTGATAACCTGGATTTTTTTGTCTCCAACAGCAGTCAATACCACATCAAACTCCGTCTGCTCAACGGCCTCCGCTTGTGCTCCTTCGGCCGGCGCTGCCGCTGCCATGGCCACTGGAGCTGCAGCACTTACCCCAAATTTTTCTTCCAGTTCCTTTACAAACTCTGAAAGATCAAGAACGGTCATGTTCGAAATATATTCAATAACATCTTCCTTTTTTATTTCTTCTGCCATGTCTTACTTTTAACCTCCATCATTCATCGTCACGCATCAAGCGGACTCTTCTTTTTCCTGCTGAATGGCTTTTAACACATTCAACAGCTGTAAAATAACTCCATTTAAAACCCTGACCAACGCCGAGGGAACCCCCTGCATAGAGGATAAAACCTGGGCCATAAGTATATCTTTGCCCGGTAATTCCGCCAATCTTCTTATGGTTTCGGCGTCGATTGCCCTGCCTGAAACCTGGCCGCTTTTAATTTCGAATTGTTTAAATTTCTTCGAGAAATCGACCAAAACCTTAGCGGGGCTAACCACATCCTCATACGTCATCGTGATACCTGAGGGCCCCCTCATTTGATCTTCCAAAACCGCTGTGTCGGTTCCCTGGCAGGCCAGTTTCAAAAGCCTGTTTTTTATTACCTGGAATTCAGCTCCCACATCTTTGAGCCCTTTTCTCAATTGATTCATGGCTTCCACATTGAGGCCCTGGTAGTCTACAAGAAAAGTCCCCTCTGCTTTTTTGAAACGGCTGCCAAAATTGGCGACAAGCTTCTCTTTCTCTTCTCTATTCATATTCACCTCCTCTCTGCTCGACAATAGACATGTCAAAGACAGAGGTGTAAAAAAAAGAAATCACCCTGCATCAGTCTCGGTAGGCTTACTCTTTAAGCACATACCATGAAACTACCTCATTTATTTAAGAGATCCTTAACGTATGCGGGCTCTATCTTGATTCCCGGGCCCATACAGGTAGAGATGGCCATACTTTTGAGATAGGTCCCTTTACTCGTAGGAGGTTTCAATCGAAGAATCGTATCCAAAAAAGCAGCAATGTTCTCCAAAAGTTTTTCCACACCAAACGAAACTTTGCCCATCGAGGCATGAACGATGCCAGTTTTTTCAACTTTGAAATCTATCTTTCCCGCCTTAATCTCCTTCACTACCCTCGCTATATCAAATGTGACAGTACCCAGTTTGGCGTTCGGCATCATACCTCTCGGGCCCAAAATACGTCCCAGTTTTCCAACAGAACTCATCATGTCCGGTGTGGCAACTGCCTTGTCGAATTCAAGCCATCCTTTCTGAATTTTTTCTACAAGATCATCCGAACCTGCGTAATCTGCACCTGCTTCAAGGGCCTCTTTCTCTTTTTCGCCCTTGGCAAAAGCGACCACACGGACGTCTTTTCCCACACCGTTGGGCAAAGCTACTGTACCTCTAACCATTTGATCGGCATGCCTTGGATCCACCCCCAATCTAACAGCCAGATCCACGCTTTCGTCAAATTTAGCATGTGCACAATCTATTGCCAGTTGAACTGCCTCTTCGCAATTGTATCTCTTGAGTCTATCAATTTTTTGAAGACTTTCCTGGAGGGGTCTTAGTGATAAAGGAAAAAGATCTGTCGGCGTAAATTGTAATAACAACAGGAATAACCGTGCCTAATTGATCCTGTGTCTTTGCATTGAATGACTTGCAAAACTCTGCGATATTAACACCGTGCTGACCTAGCGCAGGACCGATGGGTGGTGACGGATTAGCCTGTCCTCCTTTCACCTGAAGCTTGATAGCCCCAATGACCTTTTTTGCCATGATTAACCTCTTTTAAATCTTATTTACCTGAATAAAATCCAGTTCTACAGGCGTTGCGCGTCCGAAAATGGTGATAAGAACTCTCAATCTCTCTTTGTCCGGCTTAATTTCTTCTACAACTCCCTGGAAATTATTGAAAGGTCCATCAATTACTCTGACCTCATCCCCTTCTTCAAAACGGTACTTTGGTTTTGGTTTGCTCACACCCTCTTCCATCTGATGGAGTATTTGCTCTGCCTCTTTATCAGGAATAGGTGTGGGTTTAACCTCTCCACCAATAAATCCCGTCACCTTGGCAGTATCCTTTACTATGTGCCAGGTCTCTTCATTCAAAATCATTTGTACAAGAATGTATCCCGGAAAAAACTTCCTGGAGGAGGTTTTTTTCTGACCGCCTCTCAGCTCCATTACCTGTTCAGTAGGGACAATAATCTGGCCGAAGAATTCTTCCTTCCCGAGTGTCTTTACTCTCTCTTCCAGGTTTTTTTTTACCTTGTTCTCAAAACCTGAATAAGTATGAACTATATACCAACTTTGATCCACACTAATACCCGCTAATTTTCTATTGCTGGTTGGCGGTTAACGATCAATAATCAAAAATTTTCAATAGTCAATAGCTAATAGTCAATTCTTATTTCTAACCCACAACATTCTTGAGGATTTTTATGAGGCCAAAATCCACCAGGCCTAAAAATAAAGAAATGAAAAGCGTAAGAACGATCACAACAGCAGTGGAGGCCAACAATTCCTTTCGCGTGGGCCACTTGACCTTCTTTAACTCCATCTTTGCTTCTCTGAAAAACTGGCTCACTTTACCAATATATTTCTTAATGGAACGATCCCCTGCCACCTTTTTGTCAGATACTTTTTTCGAGTTCGTCCGGACAGGCTTTTGTTGAACCATCCCTTTTGTCAGCGGCTTCACATTTGAATCCACGCCCTTAGTTTTCTTTGTGACGGAGATTTTTTTCTTTGGTCGCTTTTTCTTTTGTCTCTGGCTCTGTTTTTTCATATCAATTCGACCATGCAAAAAATGGCAGGCCAGGAGGGATTCGAACCCCCAACACCCGGATTTGGAGTCCGGTGCTCTAGCCGTTAGAGCTACTGGCCTGCATAAATTGTGTTTACTTCGTTTCCTTATGAAGAGTATGGGTCCTGCAAAATGGACAATATTTTTTAAATGCCAGTTTATCTGGCGTTTTTCGCTTATTTTTTGTGGCCGTATAATTTCTGTTCTTGCATCCTTCACAGGCCAGTGTAACTATATCACGCATTGCTGCAAGGTCTCCTTTTATTCAATAATTTGGCTGATGACCCCGGCACCAACAGTCCGCCCACCTTCACGAATGGCAAACCTCAACTCCTTCTCCATCGCTATCGGAGTAATTAAATTCAC
>MVDB01000074.1 GCA_002050025.1 Desulfobacteraceae bacterium 4484_190.2 | reverse complement strand
CCTTTATGGGAATACAATCAAAACTTAGAATTTGAGCATCTGGAAAACTAAGAATAATTGGTGAATGTGTCGAGATAATAAATTGCCCCTTACCTTTCTTGGTTATCATTTGAAGTGTCTTCAGAAAAGCAAGTTGATTCGGTGGTGATAACGCTGCCTCTGGTTCATCTAACAGATATAGGCCCTTAACCCTACACCGGTTTTCAAAGAAAGATAAAAAAGCCTGACCGTGGGACTGTTGGTGAAGAGACAGACCACCGTAGTATTTGAGAATGTCGGGATCGTTCGTGGTCATATCATCAAGATTTGCGGCATAGTTAAAAAAATTTTCAGACCGGAAAAGAAATCCCTTTGGTATTATTCCCCTCGGCTGAACGGTTTTAAGGGAAACGAAATTGTAGAGTCTTGTTTCATAAGGGTTACGGTGAATAATATGCGTTTTTTCCCCACCCCAGACAGTCAGACCATAGTTTCTCGCTATGGCCTCTAAGAGAGTAGATTTGCCCGTGCCGTTTTCACCGACAAAAAAGATGATGCTGGATAAAGAAAAAACATTCCTTATTCCATTCCCGCTAAAGACGGGATTTCCGCTTCGCTACAACAAGTATCCAGAAACCAGTATCCAGTATCTTTACATTATTTGCACCACAATATATTGAAACTCGACATAAATTTTAAGATCTTAGTCTATAAAGACACCTAGAGGACTGGCATATTGTTTCAACCACAAGCATGTCTGGCGGGGGAAACTCAAACTCACAAAGCCTTGCCGGATCCACCCATTTGATTTCCTGGCACTGCAAGGCCTTTGGTTCGCCCGCCAATAGAGTGCAGTTGAACGTGTGCAGAGAAATCACTTTGTAATCATATTCATGTTTTACCAGCAAAAAGAGTTTACCAGCCTTTATCTCTATTCCCAGTTCTTCCTTGATCTCCCGCTCAATGCAGTGCCTCAGGTTCTCTCCCTTTTCCTGTTTCCCGCCCGGAAATTCCCAGAATCCCTCAAGATGACTTCCTTTTGGACGTTTCGCAATCAGCACTTTGCCATTTTTCCAGATCAATCCGGCTGCTACATGAACATGGGGCTTACTATTCTTTCCCTTCACCCCTGACTCCCTTTAACCTCAGCCTGAGATAGGCTTCCTGAGCTTCTTCATGGTCGGGTGATTTTTCAAGTACTTTCCCATATGCCGCCAGGGCTTTTAAGTATTCCCCCCGCTTCTCCCGGAGTCTCGCCAGATGTAGCAATAGCTTGATATCCTCCGGCCTGACTTTCAGGATTTTCTTTATCTGCTCAATTGCCAGTCCTTCTTTTCCAGTCTCCAGATAGGCCAATACAAGGTATTCTCTTAAATCCGTCTGTTTCGGGTTTGCTTCCAAACCTTTTTCCACGATGCGGACGATGTCCTCATAATCACCTTTGGCGGCAAGCCTGTCAAAAACATAATAGTAGGGACCGATCTCTTTTGGTCTCAATTCGACGAGACTCTGGGCCTCCTTAAAGGCCATCTCGACATTATTCTGTTTTTTGTATATATCGAATACAATTTCGTGGGCCGTAACATCCTTTGGGTGTGATTTCAAATATGTTTTAAGATAATTCAAACTCGCCTTCAGGTTTCCTGCTTCATATTCCAGGACAGCCAGGTTGAACACCACTGTTTCGTTTTTGGGCTCCAGCGATAGAATCCTTTTATAGATTTCTTTTAATTCTTTCTTTTCTCCCAGCTTTTCCAAAACCTGAGCCATCAATAGCAGTGCATCAAGTGATTTTGGCTTTTCCTTTAACACATCTGATATTTGTTTTCTGGCCTTTTTCAACCCATCGCCTGTCTTAAGGCAGGCCAATGCGAGGTACATTTTAAAATCCGTCTGTTTTGGGTTTGCTTCCAAACCTTTTTCCATGACACGAATAATGCCTTCATAATTACCCTTGGCGGCAAGATGATCAAAAATATAATAATAGGGACCTGCCTCTTTTGGCCGCAATTCAACGAGAACCTGGGCCTCCTTAAAGGCCATCTCGACATTATTCTGTTTTTTGTATATATCTAATACAATTTCGTGGGTCGCAACATCCTTTGGGTGTGATTTCAAATATGTTTTAAGATAATTCAAACTCGCCTTCAGGTTTCCTGTCTCATATTCCAGGGCACCTAAGTTAAACATCACTGTTTCGTTTTCGGGTTCCAGCGATAGAATCCTTTTATAGATTTCTTTTAATTCTTTCTTTTCTCCCAGTTTTTCCAAAACCTGAGCCATCAATAGCAGTGCATCTAACGATTTCGGCTTTTCCTTTAACACCTCTGATAGATATTTTTTTGCCTCTTTCAGGTCCTTTTTTTTGATAAGCCTCTCAGCCAACGTCAAACGGCCTTCCATATCTTCCGACTTCAGACCTACGGCACTGCCGAGATAGAAATCGGCTTTTTCTTTCTGACCAATTTTTTCATATAAATAAGACAGGTTGTAATAGAGATTCGCATCTTTTTTATCCAATTCTGCGGCCTTGAGGTAAAAGAAAACAGCCTTTTTGAACCGGCCTATCTTTGTATATAGATACCCAAGGCGGTTATAAAAGGGTAGCCTATCCTTCTTATCAAGCCGTCCCAAAAGGCCCTCATATTCAATAATTGCCTCTTTCAGTTTTCCTGCGCCCTCAAAGATCTCTGCCAATCGGTTCTGATTCTCAAGATCATCCGGGTTCAGCTCGATGATGCGTTTTAACACGGAAATAATGCCATCCTTGCTCTGCATGCCCGTGTATACTTCCAACAGATCGTTCAATATCTCTTGGTCAGGCTTTTTCTTTGCCATATCTTCGAGCATCGGGGCAAGCTGTTTCCAACGCTTAAGGGATCTGTATTCCTCAAGAAGTCTTGCTTTGATCTCTCTATTATCAGGCAAAAACTGTGCCGCACGCTCAAGGATCGCTAATCGATGGTCGCTGTTGATAGTTCTGCTGGCCTTATCAAGCCAATCCTCCGCACCTGGTTGAACTTGCCAGTCAATGTACCCCAAGTCCTGATTGCGGTATTTAATCCAAACCGTGAAATTGTAATGATCAAATATCTCCTGATTCGGCAAAAGGGTAGATAGTATCATTTCCTCGTGCCGCAGTGCTCCAACATCAAAATTCCTCGACACCAGACGAACTCCAAGATCCGAAAGCATATTTGTTGAGATTTTTAAAATTTTTACGCTATCTTTGGGATGGAGACGGAGAGTTTCCCCTGACAGGACTTTTTGGGATTCATGATTTATACTAATTAGAATAAAATCAAACCGGGGAGAAACATCATATATGCCACGCCACAGTAGCCAGCCTGCAGTTAAGGCTGCGACCACCAAAGGGGCTACCACCCAAAAGGTAAGGCTTCGGAATGGCGATGTTTTTTTTCTCTTTTTTACCAATCGGCGACACTTATTTGGGATTGACTATTGATGCGTGGTTACCTGACAGCACTGGGTAATGCCTTACTTCTACCCCTTTTGGCGAACTTTTCTTCCCAGACTAAGATAATAGGGCTTGCTACAAAGATGGATGAATAGGTTCCCACAATAACTCCAACCAGCATTGCAAATGCAAAATCATGTATAACAGCACCACCCATGATAAAAAGGGCCAAAACTACAAATAATGTGGTAGCGGATGTCAGAACGGTACGGCTCAGGGTCTCATTGATGCTTTTGTTAATGATCTCTTCTAAGGGCCGCCTCCGAAACCGTCTCAAGTTTTCGCGGATTCTATCAAAGACAATAATCGTATCATTCAGTGAGTAACCAACGATGGTGAGAAAAGCGGCAATGATTGCAAGAGATATCTCCCTGTCAGTCAATGCAAAGGCCCCAATTGTAATGGATACATCATGGATAAGTGCGATAATAGCTCCCAGGGCATATTTCAATTTTAAAACCCAGCAGAGCCCTATGGTCACAATTAAAGCGATCACGATGAGCCAAATGACTGGCATCCCAAAGCTTGAAAAGACATAAACAACAAATGCCAGAGACAAGGCCATTACAATACTCATCATCCACTTCAGCTCAAATCGGCCTGAGATATAAATGGCAATAAACAGGATTGAATAAAAGATGGCAAACAGGGCCTTCTGTCTTAAGTCCGCTCCTACTTTCGGCCCAACCATTTCCACCCGCCTCATTTCAACACCCTGCCCGAATTCTGAAATCAAGGCCTGCCTAACCTTGTCGCTCAAACCTTCCAACTCAATATCTGTCCTTCTGACGCGGATCAGGTACTCATGCTGTCCTTCTTCACCAAATTCCTGAATGATGCTATCCTCAAGCTGAACCGGTGCGAGGGCGGATTTTATTTCAGAGGGCATCCGATTTTGATCCAGCTTAACCTGTATTAAAACCCCGCCAGAAAAATCCACACCGAAATTAGGGCCACCTCTCCATATTAGCAGAAAAAGAGTTGCAATGATCATCATTGAGGAAAGAGTAAATGCAATATTCCTCCTTCCAATAAAATTAATATTAATCCCCGCCTTGATGAATTCCATGTATTACCCCGCCATTTTTTTTACGTGGTCCAAGTCCTTCCAGCCATTTAACTGTAAGATCTCAAAAAGTCTGGGCATTCCTACTGCTTCCCCCTTTTGCAAAGGGGGATTGAGGGAAATTTTTCTAATTCAGCCCGGATTTATTGAGAACTTACATTTAACTTTAGACACTTTAGTCACTTCCTTTAAATACTAAGCCTTTTCATCCTTCGCTGTACATAGAGATAATCGAAAACAATCCTTGTGCCGAAGATGGCCGTAAATAAACCGGCGACTATGCCAATGCTTACGGTTACGGCAAAGCCTCTGACAGGCCCGGTCCCAAACTGAAACAATACAAGGGCAGCGATCAGTGTTGTGATTTGGGCATCTAAAATTGTAACAAGGGCCTTACCGTATCCTCCTTCAATTGAGGCTCGAGGGGTCTTACCCAGCCTCATTTCCTCTCGCACGCGCTCGAAGATCAAGACATTGGCGTCAACAGACATACCAATGGTGAGGATAACCCCTGCGATCCCAGGAAGGGTCAGCGTGGCCCCAAAAAAGGCCAGACCTGCCATAATAATCAGGATATTCAAAACAAGGGCCAGATCAGCAATGATACCAGAAAGACCATAATAAATTGCCATAAAAATAACTACCACAAGGCCCCCGATGATCATCGATTTAAAACCTTTTCTAATTGAATCCTTTCCCAGGGAGGGGCCGACTGTACGCTCTTCAATGATTTTAACCGGCGCAGGAAGGGCACCTGCCCTCAAAACAATGGCAAGATCCCGCGCTTCATCCGTTGTAAAACGTCCTGTTATCTGAGCCCTTCCGCCAGCAATCTTGTCCTGGATTACAGGGGCGGAGTAGACGTTGTTGTCAAGCACGATAGCCAGTCTTTTCTTGATATTCTGCCCGGTAATCTGTTCGAAAAGTCTTGCACCTCTGGCATCAAAAGAAAGAGACACTTGTGCTTCATTGTACTGGTTATCGAACTGGACCCTTGCGTCGGTTATGTATTCCCCCGTAATAAGGGTCCTCCTTTTGAGTAAATAGGGGACCTTCATCTCACGACCCGTCTTTGGATCGACGCTGATCTCATAAAGAATTTCATCCCCGGGGGGAATACTTCCTTTAAGGGCATCTTCAACATTGTGCTCATCATCAACCAGCTTGAATTCCAGCAGGGCAGTCTTTCCGATAAGGGCCACCGCCCTTTTAGGATCTTTAATACCTGGTAACTGGATCAAAATCCTGTTGCCTTGCTGGGGTCGGATATCCGGCTCGCTCACACCAAACTGATCAACCCGGTTCCTGATGGTCTCAAGAGCTTGATCCACCGCCATTTTCATAATACGGGTCTTCGCCCTGGGAAGCAGTGTCAGCTCAAAAGACGGGTGGTCTCCTTCCCCTGGAACCGAAATCTCATTGAAATCAGGATAATCTGCCTCTACCATTTTCCTAAAAACGTCTTTGTCCTCTGGCCCCATAAGGGTCAAGGTGATCCGATCATTTCCAAGACGCTTCAGTTCAACATATCTGATTTTACTCTTACGCAAATCGCGTTTTATTTCCTCCACAACCCTCTCGAGGTGGCTTTCCACGGCCTTCAAGGATCCCACTTCCAAAACGAGGTGCATACCCCCTTGGAGATCAAGACCGAGATGAATCTTGTCTCTCGGCAGGATATTAGACCACCAGCCTGGAAAGTCACTGGTGAAAGACGGCATCAGATATATGAATGACATCAAAATCACAAAGGCAACAATTGCTGCGCGCCAGCCTAAATTCTTTGACACTTGGTACTCCCCTCTTTGATTGAAAATTTTCGATTGACTATTGATTGGTCGTATCTGCGATGTGTTAATCTTCCCGTCTTGGGGAATCACGGATATCGTGACGATTAATCATTGAAAACATCAATCATCAATTCATCAAGATCCCTTGCCACTAATCCCGGCAATGGAACCTCTCGAGACTTTGACCCTTACCTTTGGGGCGATCTCCATTGTCACCACATCATCTGTCAGGCCAGTGACCACCCCGTGGAGCCCCCCGGAACTGACTACACGATCTCCTTTTTTCAAGGCACCAAGTAATAGCTTGTGCTGCTTCGCTTTCTTTTGCTGTGGCCTGATGAGTAAAAAATAAAAAATAGCGAACATAAGTATGAGGGGGAGAAATGCGCCGAGCCCCCCCCCTTGTCCGCCTGCCCCGCCAGTTCCTCCGCCTCCCATTGCATAAGCCAAAAAATTCATTCTAAAACCTCCTTTTATTTCGGTTAAGTTGTTAATTCGTTGAGTTGTTGAGTTGTGGGTGTCCTCATGCCTTTTGCCTTGAGCAACGCCTACTCAACCTCTCATCCTCTTTGTAGTTCATAGAACTTATTACGGTAATTGGTAAATCTGTCTTCTCGAAGCGCCTGTCTAATCCCGGACATCAGATGGCTATAATAATAGAGATTATGTATCGTATTCAACCGGTAAGCCAGAATCTCTTTTGCCATAAAGAGATGCCTTAAATATCCCCTGGAAAAACGAGAGCATGTGTAGCACTGACAATTTTCTTCAATAGGCCTTTCATCATTCACGTATCTGGCGTTCTTGATTGTAATCCTGCCATTAGTTGTGAAAAGGGTGCCGTTTCGGGCATTGCGGGTCGGCATAACGCAATCGAACATGTCGACACCTCGCATAACCCCTTCTATCAAGTCTTCCGGAGAACCTACACCCATTAGATAAATCGGACTGTCTTCCGGTAAAAAGTCCATCGTCTCTGTAATGACCCGTAATCTTGTCTCACGGTCTTCTCCAACAGAAAGCCCGCCCAAGGCATACCCGTCAAAACCCATGCCGGTCAGATCCCCGGCACTCACTTCCCTTAGATCACGATACATGCCACCCTGCACTATGCCGAAAAGCGCTTGATGAGCACCCTCCATGAGTTCAAGGCACTTGCGAGCCCACAGGCTTGTTAACCTAACGGAATTCAGGACATACTCATAGTCAGAAGGATAAGGCGCACATTCGTCAAAGGTCATAATAATGTCCGCGCCTAAGGCCCTCTGGATCTTTATGGCCTCTTCTGGTCCAATGAAGTGCGTGGACCCATCCAGATGGGACCGAAACGTCACACCCTCCTCGGAAATAGTCCTTAAACCCGAAAGGCTGTAAACCTGGAATCCCCCACTGTCTGTCAATATCGGCCCCGGCCAGTTCATGAATCCATGTAATCCACCCAGCCGCTTTATGACATCATGCCCGGGCCGTAGGTAGAGGTGGTAGGTATTGGCCAAGATGATCTTGACGCCTGCATCCTGCAAGTCTTCAGGAGAGACTGCCTTGACAGATCCCTGGGTTCCCACTGGCATAAAAACCGGGGTCTCAAAGCTCCCGTGAGGGGTTTCGATTTCACAGACCCTACCCCTGCATTCCCTGGACTTGTGAATTATTTTAAATTCCAATATCGAATAACATTCTTGATGAAATCTTCAGCCCTATACGCATTCACAGTATCAGCATTGCATCCCCGTAACTGTAAAACCTGTACCCTTTCTCAATAGCCGACCTGTAAGACTGTTTAATAAACTCCAGGCAGGCAAAGGCTGATACAAGGAAAAGCAACGAACTCTTTGGTATATGGAAATTAGTAATCAGGGCATCCACTACCCTAAAAGAAAAACCAGGAGTCACAAGCAGATCAGTCTTTCCATCTCCCGGCAATATCAAACCGTCAGGGGTCACAGCAGTCTCCAATGCCCTTACTACAGTTGTCCCAACAGCAACCACCCTCCCGCCTTTTTTTCTAGTCCATTCTATGGCATCCGCTGTCTCAGGTTCAATATGGTAGGATTCATTACCCAGATGATGTCTTCTGATATCCTTTGTCCGAACAGGCCTGAACGTCCCGTGTCCCACATGAAGGGTCAGATAGGCTACAGAAATCCCTGCAGACTTTAGTTTGGTGATCAAACC
>MVDB01000073.1 GCA_002050025.1 Desulfobacteraceae bacterium 4484_190.2 | reverse complement strand
ACATTGCTGATAATATTACCTATCATTGGAACTTTCAGCAGGTATTTATCAAATATTCTGCCTCCGCTTTGGTCCTTTTGAAAAATGTAAAGGCCGGCGATGAACGCAAAAATCAAGCCGATTATCCATGGCCAGTTTGCCCTCAGGAAATCACTTGTCTTAAGAACGAAATCACTTGTCTTAAGAACAGCTCGTGTAACGCCAGGAAGATCAACCCCCATCTCATTTAGGAGTCCCGCCATCTGAGGCAGGACATACCCAACCCACACAGCAATTACAGCCGTTATAGCAACAGTAATGAAACATGGATATATGGTCGCCCTTTTGATAGTTGATGTGATGCCTTCCTTCCATTCAAGAAAGTCGGACATGTCTTTAAGGCATTTAGGTAACGTGCCTGATTGTTCCCCTATCCTTATTACAGCCAGGTCGAGTTTGGGAAAAATCTTAGGGAACCCTTTCATTGCCTCATATAGAGTTTTTCCGTCTTCCAAAGCCCCCCTGATCTCTTCAATGGCCTTCTTGAGGGCCTTGGAAGGGATTGACCTGGCATTTTCATCAAGGCCTGCAAGAACCGGCAAGCCGATATCCAGGGTCTGTGAAAATCTTCGATAAAATTCAATGAGAACTCGTGGCTTGACTTTGCCGTCTGTAAGTTGCCCGGCCATTTTGCTTTGTTTGATCGGGCTGCTCTTTACAAGGGTGAGGCCCTGTTTTATAAGGCGCCCTTCAACATCGGCAGCGCTTAAGGCAAATACCGTTCCCTTTAGAAGTTTGCCCGCATCATTTATGGCCTGATAACTGTATCTAGGCATACGCTGCCACCCGAAAGACCTCTTCAAGGGAGGTCTCCCCGTTGACTACCTTTTTGAGGGCCTGTTTGAGTAAAAGGCTGGTTCCGGATTTGATTGCCGCGTCTTCAATGGTGCTATGAAGGGCTCCATTGAAAATCAGCTCTTCTATTGCCCGGTCTACTTCAAGAACCTCATAGATCCCCGTACGTCCTCGGTACCCGGACTGTCGACAGTTGTCACAACCATTGGCCTTTGGGAGTTCGGCAGGTGGCTCAAGCCCATTACGGACAAAGGTCTTTTTATCTTCAGACCTGATGGGCACCATGGTAGAGCAATGAGGGCAGATCTTCCTCAACAGCCTCTGTGCTACAATCATGGTCAATGATGAGGCAACAATGTTCGCATTTACTCCGAGGTCGAGCAGCCTGTTAATAGCGGCTGCAGCGTCATTGGTGTGCAGGGTCGACAGGACTAAATGGCCGGTAATGGAAGCCCTCATGGCCAGTTCAGCAGTCTCCTGATCCCTTATCTCACCTACGAGGATGATGTCAGGGTCTTGCCTCATGGCTGCTCTAAAGGCATTTTCGAATGTAAGTCCGGCCTTTGGATTAACAGCCGTCTGCCCGCCTGATGTTTTTTAAAAATCTGACAAGGTCATCTTTTTCGAAACCGAGTCTTTCGAGCTCGCCAACCACCTTGCTGTAAATCAAAAGTCTCATTACAACTGTTTCACCTAACTGTGTCGGGAAGGTCGAAACCCTCATATCAAATTGCGCAGCACCGCCTAAGTATTTGATACGTCCGTCATGGGGTATGTTCGGGTTGGATATGTCCATGTCCGCCATTATCTTACAACGAGTAACTATGCTCTGCTGAAAACTCTTTGGAAGGAGATATTGCTGGTTTAAAACGCCGTCAATCCGATAGTAGACCCGCACCAGGTTGGTATCGGGTACTATATGGATATCACTCGCTCCAAGAACATATCCCTTATCAATCAAAAGATTGAAAAGCCTTACTACCTTATTCTCTTCAAATTCACCTTCCCCCAACCCGGCTGTATGGATTATACTTTCAATATCATTGTCAATGGTCAGCGCAGTCTTGTAGTAAAGTTCAATGGCCTTTGAAACCCATTCTTTTGAAGCGATAAAGGTTTCAACCTGGCATCCGGTCATCCGCGACAATTCATCTTTTGCCACAACATCAAAAGGATTTGCAGTAGCCGCCTTAAGGACTGACCCTTCCTTTTCAAATGGAAAGATCCCATGGCTGCTAACAAATTTCTGTGGTATTTTGGTAATCAGTTCGTAATCGACTTTTACGGATTCGGTATCCAGTATCTGGGCTCCGCTCTGAACACCTATGGCCATCTGGAGTTGCTCTTCGGTGACCCAGTCCAACCTCAAAAGGATGTCCCCTAACATTGCGCCAGTTTTTTTTGTTTCAGACAATGCCATTTCAAGCTGGACTTTATCAATAAAGCCCATTTCGGTAAGTATGTCTCCGATACGTTTTTTCATTTTACATGCCTTTTGGTTGAGTGGCTTCTTTTTGGGTCAGTATGGATCGTTGGTGTATACTTTCTTGCCGAGCCACAAACATTCTAAGAAGACTAATCCTGTCCTCAACCTTCTTTTTCTCTTTAACAGATAGCGGAGCATCAGCCTTGTTCAGCAATACCACGTAATACCTTAAGGCCTCATCGTATCTTTCCAATTTGTCATAGGCCACTGCCATGTTGAAAAGCAAAAGAGGGTTATTTTCAGATAGTTTCTCTGCTCTTTTGTACCAGGTCAAAGCCTCATCTAACTCCTCGAGGTGACTCAATGCCACACCGCGGTGGAAATAAATCTCAAATTGCGGTTCCTCTGTCAGGCCCTCTGACCTTTCCAGGTAGGCAATGGCCTTATCTGGCCTTCCTAAACCAATTTCCACAATAGCGAGATTCAATAAAACCTGTGGATTTTCAGGATCGAAATTCCTTAACTTTTTAAGAAGGGGACAGGCCTTAGAGAATGAAGAAGACTGTATGTAGGCAGAGGAAAGATTTAAGAGGGCATCAGGGTGTTCAGGGTTTCCAGCCAGCACCTCCAGATACATCCGGATAGCCATTTTAAGCTTATTTTGGCGATGATAGCTGACGGCCTTCTTAAAGAAAATATCCTCTGTTCGGCGGGAAGAGGAATTTGAGCGTGCTTCTGTTACCTTTTTAACTTTCTGGCTCTGCTCCTTGTTCTTCTCTTCTTTCGGTTTCAAGACCTTTATTTGTGAAGTCTTCGCCGCTTTCTTATGGTCGGTCTTTAACACCTTATTTTTCTCGGAAACAATTCTGTCAGTCATTTTGCTTTTTTGTTCTACCGGGCTAACAATTATGGGTTTTAATTTTGGTTCTTTCTTGACAGGGATCTCCATTGATTTGGGGGGTACCACTGGTTTGTTAACTACTTTTTGCTCTGTAAAGACATGGGCGCTTACCAGTTGCAGTTCCGCAGAGGGAGGGTCTGCGCTGAGAAATCCGTACCAGACTCCCAAGACAGCCAGGCCACCTGATAAAACTATGAGGGTGACAAGAGTATAAAATTTTCTCGTGCTTCTATTCCGAGGCTTTGGCTTCTCTTTAAAAAGATTGATTTTTTTAATTTGCCCAAGCTCCCTGTCTTTTTTTCTCAGGGCCTCATTCAGCAAGCTCATGCCAGACTCCAGATAAACAAAAAAATAAAAGCCGCAGTGTTCTGCGATACATCCACATGAACTCCGAAAATAGTCTACCGAGAGATGACCCTCGCCAAAATGCCCAAATCACTTATTTGTTGTGCGAGCTTCTCGGCCCGTTCTTGTTTGATAAAGACGCCGGTCAGGACCCTGTGACAGCCATCCTCGTATTTTTCCACATAACTATCGTAGTGATTATCTTGTAACAAAGATATTACGTGATCAGCATCCCCCGAAGAACTGGTTTGGTCTATTAAGACTGACCAGGGCGCAAACAAGACAATAGATTTCAGAAGGCTATAATGTGCTTTAAACTCCTCTGCCTCTTCCTTTGTTCTAAACGGGCCAGTGAATACTCGATACCATTTTCCTTTTGATCCAATATCAAGCTGATGCCAGTGAGCGTCGACATTTTGCTCCTTATAATATGAAACAGCCCTGACCACTCTTTCCAGGGTTTTGAAAGACCCTAATTGCAATGCAAATGCAGATGAAACTGAACATCCAATGGCAGGCGCAATTGTGGAAATGGGCGCATCGGGCCTCTGGTCTAAGGTCTCGCTTTTAACTGGCGTTTCTTCTGTCCCGAAATCAGCATGGAACTCCGTTTTCTTTACAGATGTAAAGACAGGCATTTCAAAGAAATAGTTTAAAGACACAACTGCAATAAACAAGAAAAGGCATGATGCTGTAGTGAGTACCAGTTTTGTATGTCTGGCATGCCATCTGCCGAGCTTCCCAAAAGAAGGGGAAATCTGTACATGGGCGAGGTCTCCAAGCTCTTCTATCGCCTTTTTTACATATCGTGGTCCAATGGTAAAATCATCCGCAATGTACCCGGCAGTAAGGGCATAATCACAAATTTTATTTATCAGCCTGGGTACTCCATTTGAGGCTTTGTAGATCTTCTTTATCGCTCTTTGTGTAAACCGAATATGCCCCTTATCCCCTGCTATAAAGAGCCTTCTTGCAATGTACCTGTCAATCTCTTCTCTTGTTATGTATTCCAGGTTACAGTGAATAGCTACCCGCTGTCTGAGCTGTCTCATTTGAGGGCCGGAGATAAAGTCCAGAAGTTCCGGCTGTCCAACGAGTACCATTTGCAGTAATTTGGTTTTGTCTGTCTCCAGATTAGATAAAAGACGCAGGTCTTCAATGGCATCCAAGGGCATGGTCTGGGCATCATCAATGATAACCACGACTGGCCTGGTGCGCGCAGTTGATAATAAAAATAGGTTTAGCTTATCAATCAGGTCCTTTTTTGATGAATGAGGCGGGCACTTAATTCCAAGGTCATCCAGGATATTAGAAATGAGTTCTCTGCCAGAAAGAGAGGGATTAATTATGTATGCCGTCTCAGCGTCACCATCAAGGCTGTCCAGGATCGAACGGCAGAGGGTTGTCTTACCGGTCCCAACCTCACCTGTTAAAAGGATAAACCCCATCCTGCTCCTTATGCCGTGAAGGATCTTGTCAATTACGCTCTGGTGTGTATTAGAGAGAAAAAGGAATGCGGGGTCAGGAGTGATGGCAAAGGGTATCTCTTTTAAATTATAGAAATCAAGGTATACTCGATCCCTCACGGTTCCAGAGGTATGCATATCCAAGCGCTCCGCACCAGCGTTATTGTCGTTGTTATCTTTCATGATCATGTAAGCGCAGGAACAATAGTAGAAAACACTGCTCTCTTGCATTTTCATAGCAGGAATCATGCCGAAATGCTGTGGTGATATAATTGGTAGTAAATTCATCTGGTTAGCGTTTTTTGGCAAGAGAATTTTGAAGTCAAAGGCAGGGTGAATCAAGCGGGGAAGATAAGCGCGTCAAATTTTTGACTCTTGGGCAGGTTTTTATGGTGTGATGCGCTTTAGAGGAAAAAGTTGGAGTAATTCAGGATGTGTTGCATTTTAAGGAAAATCCAATTTTTTTAGTATTTCCATCTCTTTTTCAAACTCGCCAAGGGCATGATAGCACTGGGCGATATAGTAATATGCTTCTCGTGAATCCTGGAACTTGAGAAAACTTGAAAGTGCCCTGGCATATTCTCCTAAGTTCACATAGCTTATCCCGAGACACATGTTCAATGGTTCGCTGTCTGGGAAACAGACAATACCTTTTGAGAGTATCCTGGCCGATTCTTCGTATGCTCGTTTTTTTTGAGCAATGATACCCAGTCCCAGGTAGGCTCGATAATCCGGATGATAACTTAATGCCTTCTTATATAGCATCTCAGCAATTTTTTCTTTTCCCTTAATTTCTTCAATCCTGGCATAGTCGCCATGGGTAAATGTCATTGCAAGCCTTGAGAGAAAGTCGGCATGCATTTCATAAAATTCTTCTTTATCTATTAGTTCGATCCCATTCACAAAGTCAGGAAGTTTTTTGTAATAGTCTGTACGCAACGTTTTACCAAATGCCAATATCATTTCCTGGGACAAGTTGGAGTTTGTTTCAAAATACATGATATCTTCTATTCTGTTTAGCCAGATATCGTCTGTGACTTTAGTCCTCTTCTTAAGATCAGAATAAAGCGCAGTCCCTGGAAAGATGTCAAGGATATAAAATATAATGCTCAGGGGTTTAATCTCATGGATTAAGTCCATGGTCTCTTTTATGGTGGTCCAGTTTTCTCCGGGAGAACCATAAATAAAATAGGCTCGCGCTAAAATGCCGTATCTAATTGTGAGCGCAAAGGCCTTTTTTATTTGATCGGTTTTGATGCTTTTGCACAGCAGATCCCTGATTGTTTCAGAACCGCTCTCCACCCCATAACTGATTTGAATGCAGCCAGCCCTTCTCATCCAGTAAAGGATCTCTTCGTCCACAATATTGACACGCGAAATAGCTACCCATGTGATCCTGAGTTTTCTCTCCAGGATTTTTTTACAAATCTCTATTACTCGATTCTTTCTGATCGTAAAGGTATCGTCTGAAAAATAAAAGAAGCTGATGCCTTTCCTGGAGAGAAGTTCCAGTTGCTCGATAAAGTAGTCAGGCGAATGAAACCTGACCTTGTGCCCCCAAAACCGGGGCGATCCACAAAAGGTGCAGTTCCCGGGACATCCGCGAGTCGAAGAAACATACTGATAGTCAAAATATTTCGCGGGATTGGGGAGTCTATCAAGGTTCCTCGTAAGCGGTGCATCCTCTGATCTTAAAACGCTGCCCTGTTTTCTAAAAGCTATCCCCTTGATGTTTTCGATATCCTTGTAGTTTTCCTGTTCAATGCGTCTTACCAAATTCAGAAAACTATACTCTCCTTCCCCGGTAACGATAAAATCGACCTCCTTGAAATGCCTTAAGAAATGTTCCCATAGAAAAGATGCCCCAATCCCGCCAAAGACAATTTTTACTTTATTATTAATCGCTTTGGCGATCCGAGCGATCTCAATGCCGCCCCAACGGTTTGCATGCAGGATGGAAAAGCCAATTACATCCGGTTCCTTTTCAGTAATAGTCTCATTGATTTTTTCGGGGGCCTTATTGATGTCATGCCAGTTCAATATCTCAACATCGTAATTATTCTCCTTCAGCAGGGCACCCACGTAATAAAGACCTATGGGAACAACGCCTGCATCTTCCGTATAAAGCCTGTCCTCAAGGCAATAGGGGTATATGAGTAATATTTTCACTTTCTGAACATTTCCTGCGAGTTCTTAGTTCAACTCTTTCTTTCCCTATCCAAATCGAACTTTGTTGTCAAATGGCATAGCAAAAAAAAATCAGGCCTGTAGGAGAAAATCATTCTATTCAGTGTGGAAAAGAATTGCTACCTTTGTATTGTCAGTTCATATAATGATATGATATGTATTTATGCAATATTTAATGCAAAATTGAAAGGGTGAGAGATGTCACAATTCCCAGTTTTTTCCAAGTCTGCAAAATACAAATCCCGATATACGGAAGTGGCCTTTGGCCTGACCCTGATTTCAGGATGCCGGAACCTTTTTAATCTTCCGGGGTTCGACCAATACAAGAGAAAGCTTCTACGAAAGATGAGGAGGAGGGAAACCCTGGGGCAGATCACTGATCGCATTGAAATCTATGAGCATTTTTTTGAGAGTTTTGGCTTTGAATGTCCTTTACCCAAACACCTGAAAAGGACCGTCAATAGCGGGTTCCCCAGATACAATCTTATGGTTGATACCCATTTTATGGCAGAAATGTGTGCTGGCATCCTGGTAGCTGTATGCGATTATGACTATTTTGATGGAAAACTGACCCTGGATCTGGCCGAGGAAGGTGAAATATGCGTAGGGATGGGACAGAGAGATCTCATGACCAGGGAAGGGGAGATCGTATTAAGAGACGAACAGGGGATTGTCTGTGTGCTTTGCCAGGGGGCTGATGAAAAAACCCGGGTAAGGGACAACACACGGAATGTCCTTTTTTATGCATACGCAGTGCCCGAAATCGAGGCAAGGTATATCAAAGAGGGTCTGACCATCGCCGCAGAGACCATGGCTGAATTTGGAGGGGGAAAGATAGAAGGGATTGAGATTTTTTAAAGCTTGACAAAAAAAGCCCTGTAAAATAATCTCCATAACAAAATTTGATATCATTATCATTGATCTAAAATTATGTTTTATGTAGCCAAAAATACCATTCTCATTATCAGTGCAAAAGGGATACTCTTGTCCTTGCTGCTTCTCCTATTGGTGCTTCAAATCAAGCGCCCGGACCTGATAATGACTTAGTCGCTTTAATAAAATCCTCTAAAAACCGTTATCAGGCCCGCCTGATAACGGTTTTTTTATGCAAAACTAAAGAAAGGCAAAAAAATGGAGAAATTCGCCACAGATTTCCGAAAGTATCGAAATCTGTGGCGTGTTCTTAGCAGAATAGTTATTGGCGGGGTATAAAACCCCACCCTACAAGAAACAAACCCCAATTTGTTGAGAACTTACTTAATTTCGAGAAAAAATTCCGCGATAATTACGAAGGAGGTTATTCTATGAAAGACCAGGTCATTATTTTTGATACAACGTTACGCGACGGTGAGCAGTCCCCGGGTGCGACTATGAATGCCGCTGAAAAGATGCGGCTTGCAACGCAATTAGAAAAATTGGGCGTGGACGCTATGGAAGCAGGCTTTCCGGCTGCATCTCAGGGCGATTTTGAAGCCGTTAAACTGATTGCCGGAAAAATTCGCAATACCCAGGTAACTGCACTTGCAAGGACCTCAAAAGAGGATATTGATCGGGCCTGGGGGGCGGTTAAGGAGGCCGCTCATCCGAGGATTCATACCTTTATTGCCACATCGGATATCCATCTGGAGCACAAGCTGAAAATGACCCGAGACCAGGTGATCGACGCGGCTGTTGATGCAGTCCGTTATGCCAGGACCCTTACCGGCAATGTGGAATTTTCAGCAGAGGACGGATCACGGAGCGATCCGGATTTCTTGTGCCGCATATTTGAAGCGGCTATCGAAGCAGGCGCCACCACTGTAAATCTGCCGGACACTGTAGGCTATGCAATGCCTGACGAATTTGCACAACTCATCGGTTACATTCGACAACATACCACAAATATCCATCGCGTTGTGCTGAGTATCCATTGCCATGACGATTTGGGTTTAGCCACGGCAAATACGCTGGCCGGGCTTAAAGCAGGGGCTCGCCAGGCCGAAGTGACCATTAATGGGATAGGTGAGAGGGCTGGGAATACGTCCCTTGAGGAGGTTGTGATGGGGCTTTATACTCGCAAAGATCTCCTGGGACTCAATACTCATATAAATGCGGCAGAAATTCACTCCACCAGTCGATTGGTGAGCATGATCACCGGTATTGTGGTGCAGCCCAACAAGGCGGTGGTGGGCGCAAATGCCTTTGCACACGAGGCAGGCATCCACCAGGACGGCGTATTGAAAAACCCGATGACATATGAAATCATGAA
>MVDB01000072.1 GCA_002050025.1 Desulfobacteraceae bacterium 4484_190.2 | reverse complement strand
CCCCCCCCTCAATTCATTTCTCGATCCCAATTCTTGCTTCGATGCCATTATGATAGTAGTGCTTAATCTCTTTCATCTCTGTCACCAGATCGGCAGCCTCTATAATCCGGGGGTCGGCCATCCTGCCGGTTATCACTATTTCGACCTTTTCCGGTTTTGTACGGATGAAATCGAGCAGATCCTCTACGGAAAATAGATTGTAATAGGTGGCGATATTGGCCTCATCAAGGATTATGACATCGTACATGCCGGAGCACATGATCTCTTGAACATCTTTCAGCCCTTCCCGTCCCGCCTCAATATCCTTTTGGTTCGGTTCTCTGTTGAGGAAAAAGCCCAAGCCGTATTGCTCCAGTGTTATGGAGTCTGACAATCTTTCCACAGCATTGAGTTCACTGTACCTCGACCCCTTGACAAACTGGGCAATATAGACCCTGAGCCCGGCTCCGGCAGCGCGCAGGGCAAGCCCGAAAGCCGCGGTTGTCTTCCCTTTGCCATTGCCGGTATAGACCTGAACATATCCTTTCATATCTCACTCTTTAGCACTTGATAGCAAGCTTTCAGATGAAGGCTTTCACCTGTATCCAAAAGCCGATATAGTCCTCCTTATCCAGTTTTTCTGCCATATTCGGCCAGCTTATCAGGAAATGATTAAAAACAGGCTTTCTGTCGTGGCGTTTCAAGCAGTAGTCAATATAATTACGTCTATCAGGGCTGTCACTAATAATCAAGGCACGAAATTGCTCCATTTCTATAATCCTCCCTAAAATGCGTTTCAAACTATTATATTCATCCCCAAAACATAGATCAACCCGGCTATAATCAGACTTCCGATCCTGAATCCCTGGCTTGCCAGCATCAGACGAACACCGAGTACTGGGCTGAAAATACCCATATAGTAGGGCATCTGATGTCTGAGCGCCCTGACCGGTGCGGCCATTATGTTTCCTAAAAGGAGCGCCAGTATGGTCTGAAAAACAGTCAATGTCCCGGCGTCTAACATGGCGCCCGCGGCAGCATAACCTGATGTAAATTCAGCCACCAGGCTGAATATCACAATGGACATGGCATCAATTGGGATAAATGTGCTTGTGAATCCCTGTGCAAACGATTTCCTGAGCCACAAAAAAAATCCCATGTCAGTAATTAATGCAATGATCAGATAAACGGGTAAAACAATCACAAGAATGTTGGTCAACCGGGAAATAAATTTCCTGACAGTTTTCCGGAGCAATTGTTTCCAGTCCGTCTTTTGTGCTGCCTCTTCGTGTCTATATCCTGATGATTCGGGAAGCATAAAGTGTGTGCAGGTAAGCACTGCTCCCAATCTCAGCAGGGCTGCTCCAAAGGTAAGCGAAAGATATATTGCCCCCGCCTTTCCCACAAGGGGAACGATTATGAAAAAGGTGGTGGGCAGATGGAGAAAAAAGGATGGGAAGGTATTTAAGAGTACGGAAAGGGTTATCTCCCTGCGGCTCAACTTTACCTCTTGATGAAACGACATAAGCATGGATAGGGATGTAGTGCCTGAAAAAAATGCAGTGGTGAATACTGCCCCCATTTGATGCGAAAGATGCCCCCAGTGCATAAACGGCCGGGCCATTACACTGAGTCGATCCGTCCACCCCATACCTTCAATGAATTGGCCCATAAAAAGGCCTATGGAGATGAATACGGTCAACCTTATCAGGGGATAGACAATCCTTTCCCACAGTCTTCCAGTATCCGTAAAAACCACAGCAGTATCAAGGGTGCCGCTCAAAAAGGCCGTGAGCGCACTTCCAATCAATATTACCAGAATTATATAGAGGAACAGAGGGGGCTTCTTTTTCATACTCCTCCACTTGAAATTACCAATGAGAAGTGCGGGTTATTGTCCATCCGGAAATGAAGTAGTTTTCGCAAATTCGGCAAATAAATAAATTATAGCCACAGGAATTCATTGAAGTATTTCGACGATTAAAATTCGAATCTGACTATGATGTTGTGAAAAAGTGCAATTTTCAGATGGACGCTAACTAACATGCTTCATTTGAATAGCATCCAACTGGCAGGCCTCAATACAGTCCCAGCACCCCATGCACATATCTTGGAATACAATTGGCGGTTCAAAGACCCCGTCTATCTGTTTGATAACTTTATGTGAGCATACCGACACTGCCGCGCAAATGCCCTCATCATGGTTACATTTATTTGGAATACATATTTCATAATCGACTAAAGCAAATGACTTTTTTGACTGCATGGCGTTTTAGTATCCTACTTATTAATTAATCACCATTTAGATAGCTTACCCTCACGGTCTTTTTTGTTGATGAGAAGAAGAGAGAGGTAGTGGGGAACCGTATCAGGACGCTGTTCCAGATCATGGACAATCTCTTCGTCTTTTAGCCCGCATCGAGATATGAGGATGGCATTTCTTTTCAAATTGAGATCATCCAGTGTGGTCATAATCTCTCTGTAATTCCGGTACACCTTTAATATTACTACATTGTCCGTGTAGTCAATTACTTGCCTTAAATTTCCTGCTCCCAGGGCGCCTGAAATCACGGTAAATGATTCTTCCGCCTCGGTCAGGACATGTCCGGCTGCAGCGGCCCCGGCCTGAAATGATGTGATGCCGGGGACAACAGTTACAGCTATATCCTCCTGCATTTCTTTTATTGTTCGCATAAGATAGCCGAATGTGCTGTATGTCATGGGATCACCCAGGGTGATAAAAGCTGCCTCCCGACCCTTTTTGAGGACATCGAACACCTGCTGGGCATTCCTTTCCCAGGCAGAGATAAGTTCTTTCTTCTCAAGCGTCATTGGAAAGCCCAGAAGTACTATAGGCACATCCCTTTTTAAATACTGCGATACGATATTAACAGCCAGTGAATGCTCGTTTTTAGTGGATGAGGCTGCAAATATTATATCAACGTGACCTAATATTTTAACGGCTTTAAGGGTAAGAAGTTCCGGGTCTCCCGGACCCACCCCGATTCCGTACAATATTCCATTTTTCATTTTAATTATGCCCCTAATGCACACTCTTGTCTCTTGCGAGTGAAATATATTGGAAGAGATCCCTGCCTGATACGGACCTTTCAGGCATAAAATCTCCGTCTTTGTTCAATTTTATAATATCAAGCCCCACAACCGCCTGGATCTGGTTAAACAGGGGATTGGTTTTCCGGACATCTTTTATGGCCACAGGTCTTGCATCCGGAAGATCAAAATTCATAAACAGGGCATAGGCAACAGTCCCTTTTTTAACCGGCATGTCAGGGTTAAATTTATATTTACTAATGTCAGGGAAAAATCCTCTGTAGACAGCGGTCTCTATAAATTTGTATCCATTTCCGGCATAGTCCACATCCTTGAAATCCCCGTACTTATGTTCGGCGCTTGTTCTTTTCCGGATATCATGCCTGTAATCCGGTGTCTTCAGGCGAATATTCATTGTCTTGATGAACATCTCTGCAAATTCGGCCCTGGTAACAACGGTCTTTGCCATAAACGGGGTTATATCATTAAACCTTGAAGGGTATAAGATCCTGCCAATTTCATATATACCGTCGAGCAATCTCATTGTAGGCCGTGAAACTATCTTCTCATCAATTATATAGACCTTCCCCTCCCTTACTGCCTTGATGGCCGAAAAGCCCCCTTCCTCCTTGATGCGTCTGACTTTTGCATGATTCATGGCCCCGTGCTGCGCAAGGTAGACGTCTATTTCTTCTGCATGAGATAAAATGTGTTCTTTTCCATAGGCAGCGATATTGGTCTCCCTCCTGGCCTGTGCGTCATCGGCAACGTTTATTCCACCTGCGCTTTTCAAGGCAAATATGGCAGTAGAAGATGGGGAAAAGGTCTTCATCTTGCTGTGGATGGCCTCAAAGTAGACCTTTTTTTTCTTTAAAGACGGGATGCCTTTTACAAGTAACTCGACCCTTTTGAGTCCGGAATTGAACTCTTTTATCATTTTATCTGACTGTCTTTCTTTCCCTGTCAGCATTCCCAGCTTCTTCCAGTATGAATACATCTCATCCACGGTCCTCGGCTGCAACGATACAACCGTTATCCCCGCTTTTTGAAGCTTTAAGACAAGGTTTGCATAACCGCGGGCTATCATCGGTCTTATCAGGATCAGGTCCGGGTGCGCTGCAATAAATTTCTCGGCATCATCATGATAACTGAAAACGGGCTTTGTTGTTGCCCTTGGAGGGTATGCCTCATTTTTAGAAACACCTATTATCTCTTCATCAAGGCCGAGAGAAAACAGGTTTTCCGAATGGGCTCCATAAAGCGAAATTATCCTCTTGAAGGGCATTTCTACAACTATTTTATTGCCGGATCTGTCTATAAAACTCTTCGTCCGATCTGATGCATTAATGCCCGGCGCCAGAAACAAAATTAATGCGAAAACACTTAATATCCGTTTTTTCATGTCTATATCCTTCTAAATACCACCTGTTTTGAATTTGAATATTGGTCAAAATAGACCCTGGAATCCACATGAAAGACATCTTTTATATTCTGTTCGTTCAGGACATCATCTACTCTGCCTTCAGATATTATTTTTCCTTCCTTCATAAAAATAACATTATCACAAAAGGCCGCGGCCAGGTTCAGGTTATGCAATGCGGCAATAACAGTCCTCTTTTTCAGCCTCACACTTTCCGCCGCCATATCCAACGTATGTAATGTATGCTGGATATCCATATTGGATGTACCCTCATCAAGTACCAGGACAGGCGTATCCTGGGCAAATGCGCGTGCAAAAACGACCCTTTGTTTCTCCCCCCCGCTCAGTTCAGTGACATATTTCTCTTTGAATCTGTCAATTTCCATGCTCTCCATTATTTCGTCCACGATACTCATGTCTTTGGCCGAGGGAGGAGCAAATCTCGGTATATACGGGTGTCGGCCCATCAGTACTATCTCTCTTACGGTAAAGGGAAAATTGATATAAAAATCCTGCGGGACCAGTGCTATCTCCCTTGCCAGGTCCCTTCTGTTATATTCCCTTAACTCCCGCCCCGAATATCTTATTGTCCCGGAACCGGGGGTCTTGTTTCTCACTAAGAGATCTAATAGTGTGGTCTTGCCGCACCCGTTGGGGCCAACGATGCCATAGAATTTGCACGGTTCTATGTCCAGCGATAGATCATCTATTGCTATATTCTTTTCATAACAAAAACTGATATGCCTGATCTCAAACAGACTCTTTCTATCCATAGGTCTTTAAGATCCGTCTCTTTCTAAAAATATAACAGAAAAAAGGGCCGCCTATAAGGGCGGTCAGGACGCCAATGGGTATTTCCGTGGGCAGGACGGCCCTCGTTATTGTATCGGCACAAAGGAGTAAAATTGCACCTACCAGAGCAGAGGCAGGTAATAATTTTCTATTATCAGGCCCCACAAAGAAACGCATCAAATGGGGAATAACAAGTCCCACAAAACCTATGATGCCGGATACAGAGACACACCCGGCAGTAATCAATGACGCTGTTACAAGAAGGACTATCCTCAACCTGTTTGTCTCAATCCCCAGGGAACCTGCGGATCGATCTCCAAGGGTCATTATATTAAGATCGCGCGCAAAAAAAAGGCAAATCACAAATCCTGTTAAGACAAACAGGAGAATCAAAAAAACGTCGGTCCAGCTCTTTGAACCGAAACTGCCCATCAACCAGAAGATTATTATAGAGACCTGTTCATCGGCCACATACTTTATAAAGCTTATGCCCGCGGACAGGATTGCCGCCACAATAATACCTGAAAGTATCAGGTTATTGGAAGATGTCTGGCCGCCGGATGACGAGATAAACATAACCGCGAGCAGGGTTAAAACAGCGCCGATAAAGGCAAATAGCGGCACCGTATAACACCCTATGAACATTACATCTAAGAGCAGGGCGATAGACGCGCCAAATGCGGCCCCGGCAGATATACCAAGAGTATAAGGGTCAGCCAGTGGGTTCAATAAAATCCCCTGAAAGATAACTCCCGCAACTGACAGGCCTGCCCCAACGATGGCCGATGTTAATATGCGGGGCAGCCTTACGTCCATAATAACATAGGGAAAGACACTGTCCATTCCCTGTAATAAATCGGAGGTGCCGGTTATCCTTGAAATCACGACCTTTATTACCTGAAGGGGAGATATCTTTATGTATCCCATCCCAGTCGAAAGGATAATGCAGGCAAGGAGCAAGGATATAAAATAAAGGGTTTGGAGTCCTCGCGTGGCCCCAAACCCCTGTTTTTTTAACATGGTTTAAAGCTTAATCCGGTTATCTTTGGCAACATTTTTAATATGAACCACATAGATATCCGCAATTTTAGAATTCTCGCCAATTCCATGGACCGCGGTAATGACCTTGATCCCCTTTGACTTGATGACCATCTTCCAGGAGTCATCTTCATCGCCGGCCATATCGTTGTTTGCATGATCACCCGCGACTATCATAAAGGGCTTTAGCAAGACCTTTTTTACTCGCATGTGCGTAAGACCGGACACAACATTATCAAGGGAGGGATACCCCTCAACTGTGCCGACAAATATTGGTGTATCAGGATACATCTTACGCAATGCCTGTTGAAATTCGATATACGCACCGGTGCTGTAATATTCATTCCCATGTCCCATATAGACAAGGGCCGCATGGTTTTTCTTCGCAAGGGCTACATCGGGAGCAAGGGCCTTTGCTGCCGGTATCAGGTCTTCATGGTAGTCATAGCTTGTCCCGCATTTTCCGAGAAGAGGCCTCCCCAAGACCAGTTTCTTAAAAGGCATAAATTTGGCCTTTATGGTCTTTATGGAATTCAGCCCGTTTACGTAAGACGTCAAATCCGTATACTCTTCGCCATAATAAATGTGAGTGGGCTGCACAATGATTATATTATACCCTTCATCCTGCAGGTCGGCGATAGTGGCAAGAGGGCCTTTAATATACAGGATCTCTCTGGGTATGCTCTTGTTTTCCGAAAGGAATTTCTTATCATTCTGCCTTCCATGCCAGATATTCCTGATAATATTGGATGTAAAGGCCAGCTTCACCTTCACTTTCGGAAATGCCTTTTGAACTACATCCTTGATGTTTGTAATGGCTACCAGCGCAGAAGGGTAACTAGTACCGAAACCTGCCAGCACAATGGCCGTTTTGTCCTTCTTTGGCCCCATTGCAATAGAGGGAATGGCAAACGCAAGGGAAATAATCAATACCGTGACTATAAAACTAAATTTTTTCATAACTAATTCTCCTTTTTAATATAAAATTTATTGGTCAAAGCCAATCATTAAAACTCTATGGCGAGCTGAGCCGTGATTAGGTCCCTCTCATCATCATTCTCAAATGTTCCATGGAGATATTCAAGGGCCAATGACGTGTTCTCAAAGAGACCATAGGTGACAGCAGCGCCGTATTGTTTCTCTGGGACAAAGTTAAGTGCGTCACTACTTCCTTCGTACTTAATCGCAAATTCAAGATTTTCTATAACCGCATAGGCCAGTTCCAAATTCCACGCCTTCGGCTCGAATCTCTCCCCAGGGGCCAGAGCCAAATCGTCATTTTCAAACTTATCAGTGGCAGCTATATATTCGGCCTCAAAGAAAAACTTATCCAGGAAAGAGACGCTCAAAAATGCGCTCCAGGCGGGAACATAGTCTTCGATCTCATCAGTGCCTGCCTCATCCAGGACATCCTGAAGACCATTGCTGTCTGCAATGTCAGATATCCAGGATCCACCTACGGTTAGGCCAAGACCGGATACAGTGTCTTCAGGGAGGGTAAAAACTGCGCTTGCAACAAAATTATCTATGTGATCATTGTCTTTATCCGTCTTATTAATATCCCCGTTGAAAACACCAAGAGAAAGGTCAAACATGTCATTTGCAAAACCAGCGACAATGGCGCTTTCCCTTGTCTCACCAAGTTCAAGTGTCAATGGATCGCTGATGAAGTGGCTTTCATAATATCCAAAAGGCACATAGAGCTTACCTGCATTAAGATAAAGGGGCACCACATCTTCACCATCAATAGAGATGATTCCCTCATCCACAACGATGTCTTCACCTTCTTCATATAAGAATAGTACATGTCCCTTGACGTGCTTTACAATATCCACATCAACGCCCAATTCAACGGTTGCAAGGGAGATATCACTTGATTTCTCATCATCCTCTGCAGGATCATCAAAATCCATATCCTCATATCCTGCTTCGACCTCTATGAGTCCACTAAAGGTTATTCTTTCAGCCCATTTTGCCAATACATCTTTTTTTTCCATTTGTTTTTCAATTCGATGGACCCTTTCAGGTATGCCTGCTTTATCTTCTGCACCTCCATGAAATTTGTCTCCTTCTTCTGCTGTTCCCTCTTTGGCCTCCACTTTTTCCTGCTTGTTAAGCCTGTCTTCAAGGATTTTAGTCTTTTCTTTTACTGCCTTCAGCTCTTCCATGAGCTCATAGTTAGACATCTCCCCGCACAGGCCGGCCCCAGGAAAGATAAAGCCAGCAATAATTAACACCAAAACAATACTTATTAATCTCTTCATAAATCCTTTCCTCCTTTACTTTAAGGAGGTCCGGTGGTATTCTTTATATGCCAGTTGAGTTTTCTGCCTTTGGCAGAACCGGACCTCCATTTTTGGGTT
>MVDB01000071.1 GCA_002050025.1 Desulfobacteraceae bacterium 4484_190.2 | reverse complement strand
ACTATGTCAACGGCCTCTATGCCCATTCTTGCAAGGGCATGAAAAATGAGCATAGACTGCTCCCATGGTCTGTCTCCAAGATCAAATAAATACATGAATTCTCTCCTTTCCTTTGTTAAGCATAGATCCTTGTGGCTTTTTTCCGGTTACCGTCTTTACCTCTTCCTGCAGCTCCCCAAATTTGCCGTAATGTACCCTAATCTCGTCACCCAGGTCAAGGCCGATCCCCTGTTCGGTATAACGCCGTCACATTTTTGATAATACAGGGCAAGGCATACGGTTTCTGTTGTGGCACCAGTTCATTCGATGCGATGTTTTAGCTGAGATAATATTTTAGACTCACGGGGGCGTTGGCCGAGTGGTGGAATCATTTTTATTGCGGCCTTTAAAAAAGGGACCCACATGGCCCACACAGAATAAAAATATAGTAGAATTCAGTAAGATCGTTTCAAGAATGCATATCAAGTCGCACCTTCCGATCCCGTCCAGGTCTCGGGACAGGGAGGACAGGCGTGAACCTTTGAACTTTGAACCTGAGTTACCTTAGAAACTAACGTACCTCCCTGAAGTCTCGTATAATGTAACATAACATTCAGAAACTCATTATAGGTTTATTACCGCACGTTCGGCGGCGGTCAGGGCACCTTCGAGATAACCACCGTGTTGGTTTGCGGTTTCCGTGCAGGCAAAATGGATGGTACCGTCCCAAATGGAGGTTTGACCTGCCGGGGGGTGATAGAGGGGGTGTTCATACATCGGCGGTTGGTCGAACTCAGTGGCGGTAAATCGTTCCCGTGCCCAATCCTTGTAGAAGAAAATCGTAGGGTGCGTCGCCGGTTTGCCGTAGATGATTGCAAGTTGGGAGAGAATGGCCTCAGTGAGGAGTTGTTGATGGTTGCGTTGCACCGCCGGAATGCCGACAAAGCCGGTCAGTCCATAGGGGCTCTGGTTGTTGTTGGATCCGTCATGGATCTCGCCCAGCGGACCGCGCTGGCTGAAAGCCTGGCCTGAGAGGCCCGTTTGCCGCCAGAAAGGTTCTTCATCAAGAACACAGAATTTTGCCTGACCCGGCATCCAGGTACCGATTTTCAGCATCGCCTGGGTCATATTATGAGACAGGTCAGGGTTAAAGAGAATGGTAGCGGCGGCAAGGCGCGGTGGCAGTGCAAGGATTACCTTGTTGGTACTGAACCGGGTCCAGGGCTCTTTCTCCAGTTCGCCAACACTGACCAGAGCGCCGCCAAACTTTTTTTCGATCATACAGACAGGGTGATTGAGTCTGATAGCATTTTCAGGGATATCCTCACAGAGTTTTGTGACCAGTGCCATCATGCCGCCGGAAAGCCGCCAGCAGAGTGGCTCCATGGCGTAACCGCTGACGGCCTGGACGGCTCCATCGGGACCTTGAAAACGGCCCACACCCTCTTCAAACTGGCGATAACCCTTGAGGCCCAAGGCTTGAATAAGGTGCGCCATTTTCGGGTGAATCTCGGGCCAGTACCAGGAGGGGCCGAGATCGGAGAAAAATCCTTGATGTTCAGGGCTTAAAATCCTGCCGCCGATACGCTCACGGGCTTCGAGAACGACAAAAGGTTTATTCCTTTGGGACAGCAGGTAGGCGGCATAGATACCGCTGAGACCCCCTCCAATAATCATGGTACCAACTGTTTCCGTAGGCATGGCAATGTCCTATTACGATCTTTGACGGCTTCGTCGTGCTCCCTTTCCAGCTTCTTACGGTGAGAGGTGGGATATAGCGGCAGTGAACTTCCCCTGCAACGGGATCACATATTGGGTCCGCATACGGGATAAAGCGTAACATTTCAATAAGTCCGGGCATTCCTACTGCTTCCCCCTTTTTCAAAGGGGGATTGAGGGGGATTTTTCTAATTCAGCCCGGATTTATTGAGAACTTACGATCTGCCCCCATCTCCATTCATCTGAGGATGGCCTCCTTGATCGCATCCCCAACCTCATGAGTCTTGTAGGTGCCGCCCATGTCCCTCGTCCTTACCTGTCCCGAGGCGAGCACCTTAGCGACGGCATCCTGAATATCCCGGGAGGCCCCCTCCTCCCCTAAATGCTCCCACATCATGCGGATCGACTCAATGGTGGCGATAGGGTTTATCACCGCCTTTCCAGCGTATTTGGGGGCGGAACCGTGAATAGGCTCGAACATTGACGGGTATTTCGTTTCAGGATTTATGTTTCCTCCTGCTGCAAAGCCCATTCCCCCCTGAAGCATGGCCCCAAGATCGGTGATGATATCCCCGAAGAGGTTCGAGGCCACCACCACATCGAAGTGCTCTGGATTCTTGATGAACCACATGGTGGTGGCATCCACCATGGCCGTATCGGTCTTTATATCGGGGTTGGCCTGTGCCACCTCCTGGTACACGGAATCCCAAAAAACCATGGAATAATTAAGGGCGTTGGACTTGGTGCAGTTGGTCACCATTCCCGCAGGTTGCGTGTTACCGAGTTTATTTCTCTTCCGGGCCAGCTCAAAGGCATACCGTATCACCCGCTCGCAGCCCTTATGGGTAAACACGCCGGTCTGCAGGGCAAAGGCATCAGGCGCACCGGCCTTGAAGAACCCTCCTATCCCGGAGTATTCACCCTCCGTGTTCTCACGTATGACCACCATATCGACGGTAGCGGGGGTTGCGGTCCTTATCGGCGTCTCCACGCCGGGATATAGTATGATCGGGCGGAGGTTAATGTACTGGTCGAACCCCTTGCGAATGGTGAGAATCAGGCTGATTGAGATGTGGTCGGGGACCTTGCTTGCATCGCCAATACATCCCAAAAAAATCGCGTCAAAATTTGTGAGAGTATCGAGCATATTATCGGGCATCATCATGCCGTGCTTGAGATAGTAGTCACATCCCCAGTCGAAGTGCTCACTCGCGACTGAAAACCCATACTTGTCCGCCACGGCATCCATAATCTTGACCGCCTCCTTGGTGATCTCCCCACCTACCCCATCACCAGGGATAATCGCGATGTTGTAAGATTTCATAGTCATTCTCCTTTCTTAATCGTCATGACTAAATCAGAATGTGCTAACCCCTGCCCTTCTTTCTTTTTACTCCTCAGCATTTCTCTCTTTCAGCCTAACCTTCCTATACTGAAGTATTCAAAACCCATGCGCTTCATCTCTTTTGGATTGTATTGATTGCGGCCATCGAAGACAACCGGGGCTTTTAACACCTGTTTCGCGCGTTCGAAATCCGGATTTCGATACAGATTCCACTCTGTGATCAGCGCCATGCAGTCTGCATCTTTTAAGGCATCATAAGGCTTCTCAAAATACTCAATGTTCGGATTCTCCCCAAACACTCTCTTGGCTTCCTGGATGGCCTCGGGATCGTGGGCCTGGATCCTTGCGCCTTCGCCGGTCAAAATGCTGATAATATCGATGGATGGAGCTTCACGCATATCGTCAGTATTCGGTTTGAAAGCCAGGCCCCATACGGCCACCGTCTTCCCTTTTAATCCGCCATTGTCCTGGAAGTAATCGATGATCTTTTGCCCCAAAACCTTCTTTTGAGCGTCGTTGACTTCCTCCACAGTGGTAATAATCTTGCTCTCATAGCCTGCCTCCCTGGCCGTGGATATAAGGGCTTTTACATCCTTTGGAAAGCATGACCCCCCATACCCGACACCCGGATAAATAAAATGATAGCCGATCCGGTGATCTGAGCCGATCCCTTTTCGGATCATTGTGACATCGGCTCCTACTTTCTCGCAGATAACTGCCATCTCGTTCATGAAGGATATCTTGGTCGCCAGCATGGCGTTCGCAGCGTATTTGGTCATCTCAGCACTTCGGACATCCATGAGGATCAGTTTCTCCCTCTCTCTCGCAAAGGGCGCGTACAGCTCCTTGATGAGCTCCCCGGTCCTGACGTTGTCTGTTCCCAGAACGATCCGGTCCGGTTTCATGAAGTCGTTGATCGCATCTCCCTCCTTGAGAAATTCAGGATTGGAGATCACGTCAAATTCCCTGTCGATTCCCCTTTTGTCGATCTCTGACTGAATAGCGACCCGGACCTTTTCTGCTGTCCCAACGGGAACAGTCGACTTGTTAACGATCACCCTGAATTCATCCAGGCACCGCCCGATCCGCGTAGACACTTCAATTACGTGGGCTAAATCCGCAGAACCATCTTCATCGGGGGGCGTTGCCACGGCGATGAATACGAAGAGCGAGTTCCTTACACCCTTTTCTAAACTGGTTGTGAATTGAAGGCGACCATCTTTAAGGTTCTTCTCTACCAGTTTATCCAGACCCGGTTCATAAATAGGTATGATTCCATTGTTTAAATTTTTGACTTTTTCCTCATTGCGACTCACACAAATGACCTCATTGCCCATCTCGGCAAAACAGGCCGCGGTGACCAGGCCCACATAGCCGGGTCCAATGACGCAGATATTCATATATCCGACCTCCTTTCTATTGGTAAGTAATTCGTAACATCTCAATAAGTCAGAGCATTTCTTCCACTTCCCCCTTTTGCAAAGGGGGATTGAGGGGGATTTTTCTAATTCAGCCCGGATTTATTGAGAACTTACCGTAATTCTTGTCAGCATCTGTCGGATTTAACCACAAACCATCCAGACAATCAAGAATATAAGATTTTCAAACTACCTTCATGAGTTCGTTTAATCGTATTTTTTCGACCGCACGTCTACCGAAGCCACGCAAAACTCATATCAAAGGAACTTAGCAAAAAAAGAAAGGGTTTGCGTTTCAGTGATTGCTTTTTCCCAAAAGTATATGTAGCCTCCTCACACTTACTGAGATATTTTCCCATCAGTACGTTCCCTAAATGAAAAAAGGAAACCCAATGCCAATAGATATTGAAAAGTTCAAACCAGCATACGAGAAGTGGGTAGAAGAAAGCCTGCAGGATTATCAGGCAGGCAAAATGAAGGAGATTATAAAGAAGTATCCGTTCATCGTCCCAGATGGCATACCCTGGACGTCTTACAAGGGTCAACCCTCCGAGCAGACCTTCGCACTGGTCACCAGCGGCGGGTTCTATCTCAAGGGACGCCAGCCCCCCTTCGACACCGTGTCAATCCACGGAGACACTTCCTTTCGGGAGATCCCAAAAACCGTCCATCAGGAAGACCTCGCTATTGCCCACTCACATTACGACCACAGCCTGGCAGAGCAGGACATCAACATTATCTTTCCCATCGATCGTTTCATCGAACTGGAAAAAGAAAATATAATAGGCAAGGTGGCGGAGACGCACTACAGCTTCAGCTATGTCAACGACGTGGTAACCCTGGTCACGGAGACGATTCCAAAATTCCTTTCCCGGATCAAGGCAGAAGGGGTCGACGTCCTTTTCCTGGTGCCGGCCTGACCCAAGTGTCATCAGACCGTGGGTCTGATTCAACGGATGGCAGAGGAAGCGGGTATCCCCACCATCTCCATGGGTAACGCTGCCGACCGGATGGCCCACATAAGACCGCCCCGGGCCCTGTTTGTAAAATTTGCGCGGGGCAGTATGTTCGGTGAACCGGGCAACGTGAAACGCCAGAGGCGCATAATCCTTGATGCCCTGGACGCCTTGAAGACCATGACCGAACCGGGCACGATTCAGGAACTGCCCTACAAGTGGAAGCGGCCGGACCCTGAATAAGTTATCTATATCTCAAACAATTAACGTTCTTAGTCAACATTGTCAACAACGTTCCCCCTTTAGAGAAATTGTTTAATTCAAGAGACTGCCGTTTGTCCCTTTCTGCGTTATCCCTCTATAAATGACCAGCCCTTTGCCTACACTTATCCCGTCTTTCAACACGTGCTTATCCTTTCTCAAGGCCTTGCCTCTCGCGGTGGTAGTGCGTGGATATCTATAATTCATATGCTTTTCCAATAAAGGGTCTTGAATCTTAATAAGCGCACGCCTCCTTTCAATCTTCTTTTTCTTGTCATTTTGAAATTTCAGTTTTGAGCGAAACCCTTCTAATATGCCCACTGCAAAGTCGGTCTTGCGATATCGACTCAATCCCTTGTCTTTGTTGTAATCATACCACTGGGAATCAATAAAACGCTTCACAAAGTCATACACATAACTGGCTATTTTTATGTTCTGTAAAGTTCCGCTGATCTCCAGCACACTTCCCATTTTTCGTTTTTCCATTACATAGGCAGGAACCCAGATCCCAAACACAAAATAGGAATCCTGCAATAAACTCGAAAGGTGATAATCTTCCCGGAAATGGCGCAGTGCAGGGCTTCCAACAAAAACGCTCGCAAAATGACGGTTTTCATTTCGAGCAAGAAGATCCACATTATATTTTTCAATAAACTCATGGGCCTTAGCCATGGCCGCCTCTGCTTCGTGCTGATTTTTGCTCTGAGCAAGGGCCATGAGTTTTTTGACCCGTACCATGATTTTATCTTCAGGGCCCGTAGAATCGCGTGAAACCACTTCATCCAATGGCCTGTAATCCCCCGAAGCCCTCGGGTTAGCCCTCAGCAAGTAACAGGCCCTCTTGAACTCAGGGCCGTGTGGGGGTTTGCTGCCAGCGCCAAGAACCTGCACGGCAAACTGATGGGCCATTTCATGGAGAAGAATCTCACGGACAGCGTCCCATGAATGGTTAAGCACAAGATTTCGACTCAGGCATATCTCATTTTTTTCTTTTGCCCAGTATCCCCACTTGCTATTCATTTCCCGGATACTGAACAAGGGCTTACGCAGTTTTTCCCTGTTGGAAGAGCTTAGAATCCATCGGGCATTTTCCCACTCACAGGCAAGGCCGTGCAGAATACGACGTTCCAGTTCCTCATGGATAATGAAATCATTTGGGCGGACAGCCATTATCTTTCCTTCTTCAGCGTGAAATTTTTTCTCATTATAAGTATCACTGGATTGAATACCATACATATCTCCTTGAAAATTGCGATGAAAATCGGTGAAAAAAACCATTTTGATTAAAAAGGGACAGAAATATTAGCAACCACCATCATGCGCTGCATGTGTCATTGACACACAATGGCCATTTCAATATACTTTAGTTCCCAAAAAAGGAGAACGGAATATGATCGAGACACGTATTAGTGAGCAGGTATTCGAGAAGTTTCAAGGATTCAGGCGGGGCATTGTCTTTGCCCGAAACATGAAGAATGCGGGGAGTTCTCAGGAACTGGAATCTTTACTTAATGAGGCGCTTGAACAAGCGGCAAGCGCGCCAATCGACCTCAAGGTTGATCCTCGAACAAAGGTCTGGCAAGACACCTATCGAGAGTTTGGCGTAAATCCCAATAAGTTCCCTCCGGCACATCTGGCTCTCTTGAAACGCGTTCAGAAACCAGGGGCAAAAATTCCATTTATCAATAAGACGGTGGCCATTATGAACTATAACTCCATTAGGGGAGTCCTTCCGGTTGGGGGGGATGATGTTAGTCAGGCGGGCAATACCCTGGAACTGCGCCTTGCGGATGGAGGGGAAATATTCACCCCATTGAGCGATCCTGAAAAGCAGGAACAACCTGACCCCGACGAAGTGATCTATATCGTGGCAGAGACTGGTGAAGTCATGTGTCGCCGCTGGAACTGGCGAAACGGCTACCATACAAGAATCACCGAGGAGACACAGACCATAGTAATGAATATCGATGGGCTGGGTGAGGATATCGAGAGTCATACCCTGGCAATGCGTGACAGGGTTGCGCGAATGCTTGAAGAGTTCTGCGCGGCGGAAACCGAAACAGCATTGTTAACCCCCACCCAGCCTTTCCATCGCTTTGAGACTTCATAGACGTTAGGTCTCAACGGGCTGTTGCTCAAATAATGTTAAGGTACTCGAATTAAGAGTCACAATCTGCATAGGTTGTAGAATATCTTACTTCAACTCAGGGGGTTATCGCGGTGGGTCAATTTTGGCCTAACATTTACATTTCTCCCCATTTATTCCGTATATATTTCAAAAGGTTTTGGATAACCAATTGATATTACGTCTATTTCCTTAAAACAATTTGATTGTGCATGGTTTTTGCGGAGGAATTAAGGATATGTAACATAATAATCCAACTTTAGGGCAAACTTTACAAACGTCAAATGATCGTAAACGAATGCAGCAGAGATGAATTAAAAGGCATTTTTTCCTCCGGTCTATCCGATTTAATTCGGGATGACGAAGTAAAGGTGCATGTTGTTGGCGTGCTCGATGGATTCATTCGTGAAAGAAATCTACCCATCAAGCAAACCGTTGCAGATTCGGTTATTGTAAATGATCTCTTTGAAAAAGGGAATTATGAAGCGCTGGTTTTCTTTGGTGATGCACAACTGTTTATGTGTGGCATGTTTCCCGAATACCTCTCAAAGCATAGAAGACATAGCCTGGGAATTCGATTTTATGTTAGAAAAGGGATTGATTCCTATAATTATGCACTCTACCTGGCAATTTCCAAAAAAATAAATAATGGTAAAGCGGCTCTTGTATCAAAGTTGTCTGATTCTTTCATAGAAAACGTTAATGCCCTTCTACAGTTAAGAAACAGATTGAAGGACGGAGAAGTTTTCGTAGATCATTTTTTGTGCGACGAGCTCAAAGATGCAGTTGGGTATAAGTCAAATCGCCCAAAGCTACAGGTCTTACAAGGATCTTCTTTCAAAAACGTTAAGGAACCATTGACGGAAACAGACCTGAAAACGAAAATTGAAGAAAGTCAAATAAAAATCATAAAATAACCTGATCAATAAGCATGCTACTTGACAAGATAAAAACCAGTCTTGAAAAATTTTACGATATTGATACCGGAATCAATATTCATGATTACCGCAGCCCCTTTCTCAAGACGAATGGTTTTTAATCCATGGTGACACGTTCATTCATTTCTGACAGGTTAATCTCCTTTTCACCTGTCTTATCAAATTGTAAAGCGCGATTTTGAAAATCCTGAGCGTCAATTTTTTCCCTAATCCATTTGCTCCAGTTTTCTCTTTGAGACGAGATAATCGTATCAAAATTTTCAGATTCATCAAAACGGGATAAAGCGTCATCCTTTATCCAAACACAATAATTACTCTTTTTCATACCTTGTTCGGAAACAGTAAAAAAATATTGAAACTTTGAACTTCCGGGTTTTAATCCTTCTTTAATCTCATAATTTTTGTATGTCCATTTTTCCTGCATTTTTTCCTCCATTTAATAATAGATAAATTCAAAAAATAGATTATCAAATTGATTTAAGAAGACGATCTGGTGTCCTTCTTCATTGAACAGGTCGACTGAGGTTTTTCGACTTGCGAATTGTCCATTTCTTTAACCACGAATAGCGCAAATAACACGAATGGTTTTGGGCTGTTGCAGACCCCAGATTAACCTCCCATAATTACATAGTCCCATTGCCTCAAGACAACGCTCACCATGCCACCCCCGTCTTACCTATTCGTTCTATTCGTGTGATTCATGGTCACTTTTTGCCGGTTACCGCCTTTACCTCAACCAGCAAATCC
>MVDB01000070.1 GCA_002050025.1 Desulfobacteraceae bacterium 4484_190.2 | reverse complement strand
GAGAAAGTCTGTTTAGCAGGTTAGCTATCAGGACTTTCAACCCTTTATAACACCAAGAGGCCTAAGACGCACAACCTTTCGGGCCAGGCCGACTTCATGCACCACTTCAACGACCTGGGATACGTCTTTGTAGGCCTCGGGCATCTCCTCTTTAAGGGTTCTTTTACCTCTGGATTGCACAAAAATTCCTTGATCCTCCAACTCGCGGTGTATGGCTCGGCCTTTTGCCATTTTTACTGCCTTGGAACGACTCAACAACCGGCCTGCACCGTGGCAACTGGAGCCAAAACTTTGAACCATGGACTCCTTTGCCCCTGAGAGCACGTATGAGTGGGTACCCATATCCCCGGGAATAAGGACAGGCTGGCCCACATCGCGATAGATATCAGGTAGGAGGGGGTGTCCCGGCGGTAAGGCACGGGTCGCTCCTTTTCGATGAACACAGAGCATGACGTTGGTTCCATCCACTGTGTGCTGTTCTTCTTTGGCGATATTATGGCACACATCGTAAAGGAGCTTCATGCCCAGCTCCCTCGGGCTGATCGAAAGAGATTCCAGCAAGGTCTCTTTGGCCCAGTGCATTAGGACCTGCCGATTGGCCCAGGCGTAATTGGCAGCACATGCCATGGCCGCGAGATAACGTCGACCCTGGTCGGATTTCAGATGGGCGCAGGCAAGTTGCCTGTCAGGCAGCTCAAAGGATGCCTTTTGGGTTGGTTTGCTCATTTCTTTCAAAAACTCATCACATACTTGATGGCCAAAGCCCCTGGAACCGGTATGAATAAAAATAGTGATCTGACCCTCAAAAAGGCCGTAGGCTTCGGCTTTTTTCGAATCATAGATCTGATCGACCACCTCGACTTCGACAAAGTGATTCCCTGAGCCGAGGGTCCCCAACTGGTCTTTGCCCCTTTTAATTACTCGATCACTCAGGACTGAAGGATCTGCCCCTTCCATTACTCCGTGATCTTCTGTCCGCTCAAGGTCTTCAGTGGTACCAAACCCTTTTTTCACAGCCCATGCGGCACCTTGAACGGCTACTTTAGTTTCATCACTTTTGGATAAACGGATGGCACCCGTGGACCCCACACCACTCGGGATATTTTTAAACAAGGCCGTGACCAGGTCTTTCATTAGAGGCCGGATTTCTTCAGCTCGAAGCAGGGTTGTCATTAACCTGCAGCCGCAGTTGATATCATAACCGACTCCTCCAGGTGAAACGATGCCCTCATCGAGATCAAAGGCTGCTACGCCACCGATTGGGAAACCATAACCCCAGTGTATATCGGGCATAGCCAAAGAATGGCCCACAATACCGGGGAGTGTGGCCACATTAGCTACCTGGGTAAGGCTCTGGTCTTCCCGGACTGCATTGATGAGTTCGTCATTCGAAAAAATAAGGCCAGGCACACGCATTGAACCGGTTTTCGGAATCAGCCATCGATAATCATCGATTTTTTCAAGTTTGATATCCATGGACATACCTCTTAGTATTGACGAAAGCAAATTCAGGAAAAGTTCAGGGATCATCGGGATATTTTCTTATAAATCGAAAATAATCCTGGTCTCCCAGTGGTCATCCTTTTTAGCGACTTCGATTTGATGAAATGTAACTGCCTTAATCTCACACAGTATTTCATGCAAATTCGTATCAAAATACACGATTTCAAGGGTTGCATTTAGATGGGAATGGGAAACGGAGGTAATATCAACGCCCGTGACCAGCTCATGCTCCCCTTCGAATAGATAAAGTATTTCACCGAGCCAACGAACCATAAGATCAGCCAGATCATAACCTTCGACCGAAAGGTTAAAGGCTTTGGTTGTGTCGGCAGGTTTTCCTTTGACCATGATATACATCATTGATTTGGCGGCCGCCTCGAAAAGAGTCCTAAGATCCCTGCCGCGCACTATGATGCCCAAGTCTGCTGTATGATCGAGAAGTGTGAAATCTGGTTTTTTCGAATCCATATATAACATTATCTGTTATCACCTAAATTGTCAAAATCACGTTTTATCGAAATGGAGGAAATAATACCATGAATTGTGCGTTTTGTGGGGGAAAAGTGAACTTAGAGGGTAAAGTAAACAAGAATGATACATGCTTACATTGTGGTAAGGACCTTCGGTGCTGTAAGCAATGCAAGTTCTACGATCCTCATTCTTACAATAATTGCAGGGAAGTACTGGCGGAACGGATTGTAGACAAAGAGAGGTCCAATTTCTGCGACTACTTTGTCCCGAGAGGGTCTCATGGGGGCAAGATAAACAGGAAGCAGGAAGCAAAAAGGGCATTGGAGGCCCTTTTTAAGAAGTAATACCCTAAACCGGCGAAGCCGGAATTGACTATTGAATATTGAAAATTGAATATTTGTGGAAATCGCTTCGCTCCGTCATTTTTTTGATAGGCCTTTTAAAAATTGAAAGAATTTCTTAAAATATTCAATATGGCTGTGGAATAAATCCTACGCAAACATGACGGGATTTTGAAATATAGGGGCTAATTGAGTCATGCTCAATTAGGTGGTATTGGGTATTGGTCCCCAGTTAAATCGTCTTCGAATTTAACGGGGTAAATATCTGGTATTGGTTTTAAGGTGTTTCATGTCTTACCTTATATTACTTCCCTGATAGACATATAAAAAATGAAAAATATTCCTCTAAACCATTACCCAGTACCGGATACCAAGTACCACCTCAATTGAGATATAAGAGGCCAAATATGTTAACTATGGGTCGGGAACAAAGAACCGAGGTGATCCAAACAGCCCTTGGAAAAGTCAAGGCTGATATGGTTCTTGCAGGCGGACAGTTAGTCAATGTGTATTCGGGTGAGATCCTGCCCGACTTGTGGGTTGCTGTTAAGGGGAATCGCGTGGCCTACGTGGGGATTCCGCATTTAGAACTGGTTGACGATAACACGGTGATCCATGAACTTGAGGGCCGGTTTTTGCTACCGGGTTTTATTGACGGTCATACCCACTTAGACAGCATCTTTCAGGTAAGAGATTATGCAGAATATGCCCTGGCATACGGGAATACGACTGCTGTTTCGGAAGTTGCCATGATTGCGAATGCCATGGGAGTAAAAGGCGTTGAATTTTTTCTCCAGGAGACAGAAAATCTTCCCCTCAGGGTGTTTGTCCTGGCACCACCCCTTGTACCTCCATTTCCGGAGCTTGAAAGCAGCAGGCCATTTCCTGCGGACTACTTTCGTGAACTCCTTGCCAGGGAACGCTGTCCCGGGGTTGGAGAGACATACTGGCCCAGGGTTATAGCTCTTGAAGACCGTGCTCTTAGTCAGTATCAACTTTCAGATGTCCTAGGAAAGACAAGGGAAGGACATGCGGCTGGGGCCAGAAACATGAAACTTGCGGCTTATGCTGCCGCAGGGACATCTTCCTGTCATGAGGCTACGGATTCAGATGAGGCCCTGGAGAGATTGAGACTCGGGATAGCGGTCATGATCCGGGAAGGCTATGTAAGGCGGGAATTAAACGCCATATCCGGAATCAGCAAGCAGCCTGTTGACCTGCAGAATGTGATGATTGTTACTGATCTGGCCGACCCTGAAGAGCTGGTCCACAGGGGCGGGATGAACCTGCTTTTGAAAAAAGCCGTGACATTGGGTTTTGAGCCCATAAAGGCCATCCAGATGGTGACCATCAATGTTGCGCAATATTTCGGCCTCCGAGACCTGGGGGGATTGGCGCCCGGGAAAGCGGCAGATATGGTAGTGGTGGATGACCTTAAAGACTTTCACTGCCATCAGGTCTGGGCCGGAGGGAAGCTTGTGGCTCAGGACGAAAAATTGATCGCCCCCTTGGGTGAATATGTTTATCCGGATGAAGCTCTACGCTCCATTTCGTTTAAAAAGATCAGTCCGGAAATATTCCAAATACCTGCTGATGCGAAGGAGACGAACATCAGGGTGGTTGAAATTGTCAATGAGACCATTACACGGGAAGCCATTCACCAGATGAAAACAGTTAACGGAAAATGGCACTCAGTCCCCGAAGAGGATATCCTAAAGGTTGCTGTTTTTAATAAAAGTCAAAGCGATCCCACGCCATCTCTTTCCTTTTTAAAAGGGGTAGGTCTTCGTAAAGGGGCCATTGCCACCAGCCTGATCTGGGATACCAACAATATTCTAATTGTCGGGACATCTGACAAAGAAATGGCTGCTGCGCTCAATCAGCTCATCACTTTGGGTGGTGGAGTGATAGTTGTCAAAGAGCGAGAGGTAATTGCCCAATTGCCGCTTCCAATCTGTGGAATTATTTCACCGGAACCATTGCCCGAGATCGTCAGGAAGATGAAGGAGGTGGAGAGTGCCTGCCTGAGATTGGGCTCTAACCTCACCCGCCCGCTCCTCACCCTTCAAACCGTGCCCTTCACTGGTCTCCCCTATTTACGGCCAACCGACAAGGGACTGGCCGACATTCGAACGGGAAAGCTGGTGCCACTTACTGTCTGAAGGGGTTATCGATTCTGGGCGCTGTGGGATAAGGTTCGTGTCACACATCCCAGTATCGTATCAATATTTGAACCGGTCCTATTAAGAAATATGACAAAATAATAAGGGTTCTCAGATGGCCCATCTATGTATCCAACCCGCGTACTTATGCCCATGAGAGTGCCGGTTTTGTAAAAAGTATTACCTGTTCTTTTTAGAAGATGTCGATGTGGTTTAAACGCCTTTAGAATCGCCAGCATATCCAGGGCAGATACACGATTCTTCCTGGAAATGCCAGAACCTTCCGTAATTTCAATATGTTGCAGATGAAGATCATTTTTGGCAGACTCGGAGACCACTTTCACTCCTTTTGCCAATGTTCCCGGCGGGCCATACACCTTGGCTCCCATGGAAATAAAGATCTGATTGGCTATAAAGTTACTTGAAAATGCCATCATTTTCCGAAGAATGTCTTCCAGGCTAAACCTGGATTGATAGGTGTAAATCAGCCTGTCTTCTGGTCGTATAGCGTTTAGACAAACTTTCCCCTGACACGTAACGCCCCTTTTTTTCAAAAAGTACAGCAGAAGGTTACCGGCATACAGAGCTATTTCCTTCTGGTCGTGAGAAAAAGTATATCGTCCCTGTTTTAGACCCAGCTTTTGGATTTTTTTCCTCGCAAATGGGATCAGGGGTGTCTGAGGTTCAGATGATACGATTCTACCCCTGTGATCACGATGGAAAAAGACAGTATTAAAATTGGCGCACAAAGCCCCAACAGGCGCATCATAGGGGTTGGTGGAATGCGTGCTCCCCGGAATTACTATTTGTGGAGAGAAATAGGTGTCATCCAATATCAGGGCATTAAAATTTTTTATCTTCTTTGCCAGGGCATCGGCAATCTCCTGCCAGGCTTCTGAGACCATCAGGGGGTCCCCAAAACCCTTGATTTTAAGGTTATGATCAGCGTCAATATAAAACTCGGTTGTGAATCTATGGGAGGCCCCGAGACGTTTAATAGCGGTAAGAGCAGTTAAAAGCTTGAATGTAGAGGCGGGGATGTGTTTCTCTGTTTCATGTTTCTTATAAATGATTTCACCATCAGGATTTGCAACCAGAAGCGCATCCACGGAGCTGATATTTTTCAAACAGGGCAGGTCCTGTCTTGCATTTGATATGACCGGATAAAACAGATATAAGGCCATTAGAACAAAAGACAATCCTCTCACCCACCCTGATGATTTTAGATTGACGATTCTGGATTGATGATTTAGGTTTTTGACGTTCAATATTCTCATGGACCTAATTTCCATTAGTGGGGGATATCTTCGGGATTTGTGTGATCAAGGTGATCCTGGATGATGTCGATTTTGTCGGCGATTGATTTTCGCCGGTCAACAAAGAGGTGATATTCTCCGTTTATCTTACAGATTCCTCCTTTCAGTTTTAGTCCTGCGGCTTCGAGCAGGTCATAATGGACATGGATTTGCATTTGAGCGGCCTGTTCCTCCAATTCGGATAACCGATCTTGAACGGATGAAGGAGATACTTGCTTTTTCTTTTCTAATTCCATGGTGATTCCCGGATATGCTGAGATAAAGTTAAGGATACCACAAAAAGAGCCTGTTTTCAAATTTGATGTTCTGTTTACAGATAGAAGGCCACGATCACTCCACAATAAACCGGGAAAACTCTATTGAAGGAGATAACAATTGACATCTCATTTCGATTCCATTGAACATGTAGTTACTGAACTGGCTGATGCCAGCTATATAGCTGACCGCGCCCTGGCAACTGTCCTTTTTCTGGCACACCGTCTCGAAAAACCCATTTTTCTTGAAGGTGAGCCCGGCGTGGGGAAAACAGAGGTGGCCATAGTGATGTCGAGACTTTTCGAAACAGATCTTATTAGACTGCAGTGTTATGAGGGGCTCGACGCCTCCACGTCCCTATATGAATGGAATTATCCCAAACAACTTTTACACATAAGACTCGAAGAACAGAAAAAAACGGACAATGAAGAGATCGAGCAGATTATCTACAGCCCCGCTTTTTTGATAAAACGTCCCTTGTTAGAGGCCATATTGAGGGCTGAGGAAAAAGTCCCTGTTTTGCTCATAGATGAGATTGACCGCTCAGATGAAGAGTTCGAGGCCTTCTTGCTTGAGGTCCTTTCTGATTTTCAGGTCACAATCCCTGAAATTGGTACTATGAAAGCAAAAAAGAAACCCATGGTGGTGGTTACATCCAATCGTACCCGTGAAGTTCATGATGCCCTTAAAAGACGGTGTCTTTACCACTGGATTGAATATCCCTCCTTTGAAAAGGAATACAGGATTATTATGACTAAACTCCCCGGCATTGAAGCCCGTTTTGCAGAACAAGTAGCCCGTTTTATGCAGAGGGTCAGGACCGCAAATTTGCTGAAAAAGCCCGGCATCTCCGAGACATTAGACTGGGCCCAGGCCCTCATGGCCATGCACAGGCAGCACCTCGATGAAGGGGTGGTTATAGAGACCCTGGGGTGTATCCTCAAGTACCAAGAGGACATTAAAACGTTCAAAGAGGAGGTATGGTCCGATGATAAGCAACGGACGGAGTACCTTTGAATTGACTATTTTCGATATTTAATCCTAAGACCTGAACTAAAATTATGATTCACTATTCCTGTTATGTCCTTTAGTCCACCTGAAAAGATAAATCCTCCCGGCCTGACCGGTGAGGTCGTCCGGTTCGCCGACTTCCTGAAAGGCCGCGGCTTCAAAGTATTTCAAAGCAGTGTCCATGATGCCCTCAGCAGTCTGGAAGAAATCGACCTTTCAAAAAGACAGGACTTTTTCGCCTCACTTCGGGCAAATCTCATAAATACCGACGTGGAATGGGTCCAGTTTGCGGAACTGTTTGAAAAATTCTGGCACCGGAAGAATAAAGAGTCAAAGGAACCTGGCATGACGCACCAACCTCCTGAACGGGAGATCGATAAGGTTCTTTCAAATGCCGAATCCCTACCTGATATTGATCCGGAACAATCAGCTCCGACGGAAAATACTGACAAAAAAGAATGGTTGGAAGGGGTAGCATACAGTCCCGTATCAACGGTTGAGAAAAAGGACCTCGGAAATTTTGATAAAGGTGATATTCAGATTGCGCAGCTTGCCCTGAAAAAGATAATGGAGCCCTTCAGGATTGATATATCTCGCCGCTCCAGGAGATCTCGGAAATCGGGAAATATGGACTTCCGCCGTATCATGAAAAAAAGCCTCAGGAATGAAGGGTTCCCCATGGAACTATTTTTCAAAGAAAAGAAAAAAAGGCTGAAACGCCTGGTGATCCTCGCCGATGTGAGCGGCTCCATGGATCGATACGCTCAATTCGTTATGCCATTTATATTGGGACTCCGGGGAGTGGGGTCTCGGGCAGAGGTCTTTGTATTCTCCACTTCCTTGACCCCTGTCACCTTCATTATTCGCCATCTGAGTTTCGAAAAGGCCATCGAACGTATTGCCCGCGAAGTTCCTGAATGGTCAGGAGGCACGAGGATTGGCTATTCACTTCATCAGTTCAACCAGGCACACGGACACAGGCTTGCCAGCCATCGAACCGTGGTGGTTATCCTGAGTGATGGCTGGGATCTTGGCGGAAAAGAGCTGTTTAGGCG
>MVDB01000069.1 GCA_002050025.1 Desulfobacteraceae bacterium 4484_190.2 | reverse complement strand
TTGTAGAGCCCAGGAATGCCGAACTTGTCCTGAATGGGAAATCCTGGGGACCAGTACGTCCTGAGTTGCACCTCACGGCGGTAGAGCACCGGTTGGAAATCAAGGAAGAGGGATACCAATCTTAAGAGGGATACCAATCTTTTCTGACCAGGATCACCCCGCGGCCCGGATTTCCGCAGGAATTAAGAATTACCTTAAAAAAACTTGTGCCGGAGAAAATTCTGTCCGCTTCTATTATCAGAGCGGCAAACGGCTATGAACTCCATTTGATTCAACCCGGATCCTTTACAATGGGTGCCTCACGACGGGAGCAGGGGCGCAGGTCCAATGAGACCCTGCGGAAAGTGACTCTGCAAAGGCCCTTCTACATGGGAATAAGAGAGGTTACCAACAAAGAGTTCAGGGGATTTTTGGACGGACACAACTCGGGATCTTTCAAACGGCTTAGCCTGAACCGGGATGAACTGCCCGTTGTCCAAGTGACCTGGGAGCAGGCCGCCCTGTTTTGCAACTGGTTAAGCGCGAAAGACGCTCTGCCCCCCTCCTACATCAAGCAGGGTGAAAAAATGGTGGCTGTTGAACCCCTTGGGAGGGGATACCGCCTCCCTACGGAAGCGGAATGGGAATACTGTGCCAGGTTCAATAACAATAAGGTTTTTTTGAAATACCCCTGGGGAAGCACATTCCCCCCCTTACCCAAGTCAGGGAATTTTGCTGATATATCCGCCAAGGACATGTTACCCAATTATTTGCAGACGTATAATGACGGATATCAGGGAACAGCTCCCCCGGGAGTATTTAAAGCAAATATGTTGAGTCTCTATGATCTGGGGGGTAATGTGTCAGAATGGTGTCATGATTATTATTCCATCTATTCATATTCAGCCCACAAGGTATACCTGGATCCCCTGGGACCAAAGCTGGGAAAGCATCGAGTGGTCAAAGGTTCCAGTTGGAAACAGGCAAGTATCAGTGCGCTGAGGCTGTCCTACCGGGATTATAGTAATGGCAAACGCCCGGATCTTGGCTTTCGGATTTGCCGTTATCTGAATAAGGTGGGTGAAAAGGACTGACAATGTGTTATAGAAGAAAACAACTGACTTTTATGGTAGGTCTCAGTATAGGTGCGGTTCTGTGCATGGGGGCTCTGAGCATTGCCTTTTGTGATGTTTCGGTGAATAGTGTTTTGCAAAATGGGATGACCGTACAACAGGTGCCTTTTAAAATGGCCGAAAATGAAGGGATCGTCGCCAAAGAGAAAAAGGAGCCGGCTCGGCCTCTTGAGCAGAATAAATTGACACCCACAACGGATAAACCCGAAGCTGTCTCAAGGGCAAAAACAACTCCGCATAAAAAGTTTGTACCCTCACAGAAAATCCGAGCGGATCAGGCGGTGGACTTCCCGGCGGATATTTAAGTGTTTGTATCTGCAACCAGGAACGAACTTACCCCTCCCCACTTCGTTCCGCAATTGGAATACTTGAATCGTGGCTTTTAGACGTAAGGCATAAGGCTCAAGGCAAAGGGAAAAACAATTATTCGACCTTGCGCCTTACGTCTTCAGTGATTTCATGTGCGAGGCAGAAATCCAGGCATCAATAAAATTCCTTTATTTTTTCCTCCGTGGCGGGATAGCATTTACGATAATCTATTTGACCGCACAGAGTCGAATCTTTTCAAGAGAGGTCAAAGAATGAAAAAATCATTTCCCCTATCCTTTGAGGCAATCTACCAGCTATTTTCATTAATTGTGGTGATAATAATGGTTCATGCGGTTTATGTGGGGCTTATCCGTCCCAGAGCAGATGAGATTCTGGCAAGACAGGCCACCCTTCTTGCGGAGGATAAGTCCTATGAGATCAAGCGATCAGTCTATGTCTTGATACGGGATTACGAACAGGAGGCCTGCTTTATTCTCCTGCTCTGGGCCCTGGCCATCATGGGGTACAAGGGCACTATGACTATCAAACAACGGAGGCTCTTGGATAAGGACCTGATCCCGCTGGCAGAAGGCATGCGTATTCTGCCGGAGGATACCCGTGACTGGTCACGGAAAATTCAGGCCCTGCCTACTGATCAGCGGGAGTCCTTGCTCCCGAAGGCCCTGCTTGCTGCGTTGCAACGGTTTGGCTTAACGGGGAATATTCAGGATGCTGCAGCGGCCGCACATGCCTATTGCACCTCGGAGGGAGAAAGATTGGAATCGGAATTATCCATGGTCAGATATATTGCCTGGGCTATCCCTTCGGTTGGGTTCCTTGGTACGGTGCGTGGTATCGGGGACGCTCTTGGACAGGCGTACAAGGCCATTGAAGGGGATATCTTCGGAGTAACGACGAGCCTGGGCGTTGCCTTTAATTCCACGCTGATTGCCCTCCTGTTAAGCCTCGTTCTCATGTTCCTTGTGCATCATTTGCAGCTCCTCGAGGAACGCTATGTGCTCGATGCCGAAGCATACTGTGAAGAGCATCTCACTCGTCATTTACAAACTCAATAAAGGAGCTCTGAAATGGATTTGCTTGCTTTGGAATTGAGCGATGCGGGTATCATGGCAGCGGCAAAAGACCCCCTGGAACTGCTTCACATTGATGGGGCGGACCAGGAGAGCCCCGGATTCGCCCTCCCGGGTAAGGACCAATTGGTCGTTGGCCGGGAGGCCGAGGGTAAGGCACACCTCAACCCGCTGCAGTTCAATAACTCCTTCTGGGATCAACTAAATACACAGCCTCTGAAGCAGCCTAACAACTATGCGCGTAACCACGCAGAGATGGCTTATGCCCATCTTGCCCGGATCTGGGAAAAAATCAGGGAACACGGTAATGAGCTTGTCATTGCGGTCCCTGGATTCTTGAGCCGGGATCAACTGGGACTTATCCTGGGTATCGCTGATGAGTTGTCTATTTCCTTAAAGGGTATGGTAGCCCTTTCAGTGGCCGCTGCATCGAAGCCATGCCCTGATCGCATGCTGTTGCATATTGATATTCATCTGCACCGGCCTGAAATTACCTTCCTTGAACAGGGGGAACACCTCACTCAGAAAGATTCAGTAATAGGGGAGGGCAGGGGTTTGAATCATCTTTATACGGAATGGGTAAACGCCATTGCGGAGGAATTTGTCCGGACCACCCGTTTCGATCCCCTGCATCAGGCCGCGTTTGAACAAGAACTCTATAGCAGATTGCCTGTTGTTATAGCGGCGCTTCAACAGAATCCCTCCGTTATGTTTGAGATAAGGGCAGACTCGAAAAGCTATCGTGTCAGATTGTCCCGTGACCTTTTTGTAAAAAAAGGGGAGGCGGTGTTCAAAAAAATTCAGCAATTGATCGCTGACATGCAGGAGCGCCATGGGAAACCGGGGCAACCGATGACCTTCCAGTTGACACACCGTATGAGTCGCCTGCCAGGTTGCAGGGAGATGCTGGCCGGAATAGCTAGTGCTCAGGTCATCGAGTTAGAACCCGGATGCGGTGCCTTTGGGGCATTGGATCTTTGGGATCACTCTTCGACCCAAGGAACCGGACGAGGTGTATCGTTATTGACGAGTCGTCCCTGGCAGAGCCCACCATCCACGGCACGTCCACGTCCCGGGCAGCCCATTTCCCACGGGGATGTACGCCCTTCACATTTGCTCTACCGTTTCGCGGCTTACCCCCTTTCTAATCGGCCCCTTACGGTTGGCTCTGGCGGCATCCGGGATGGGATTGATGTACACATGGTGGGCGAATTGGCAGGCATTTCCAATAGACACTGCTCATTTCAGTTTCAAGGCGATAATGTTATCCTGACAGACCACAGCGCCTCTGGGACCTTTGTGGATGAAGTCAGGGTCACCAAAAACGTTGCACTTAAGCTTGGTCAGATCATCAGGGTGGGAACGCCCGGGGAAGAGCTTCAACTCATAGCCTGCGTGGAAAGGAATGAAACGTAGAAAAATAAGCGTCTTCAGCCTCTCTTTTCTGGACTGCATTTCGTGCGGTCTGGGAGCGGTCATCCTACTTTTTGTGATTGTAAACGCCAAAAGCGCAGTACAAAGGGATGAGTTGACTTCGGATCTCCACGGCGAAGTTTCCCGGATGGAGAAGGAAGTACTTCGGGGTACAAAGGGTTTGATCGAGGCACGCAATGCCCTTGAAAAAATTCTGGAGGAACTGGCCAAAAGCGAAGGACTCTCTAAGGAATTGATTGAGACGAGCAAGGAGAAAAAGGTGGAGCTGGCCTACTTTGCGGATGAGACCCTCGCCAATAAAGCACATATAAAGAAACTGAAGGCGGACCTCAAGTCAAAGGAAGAGGATGTGAGACGGCTCAAGGCCGGGAGCAAGGTGGATGATGAGGATGGTTCAAAATTGCGCGTTTTTCCGGGAAAGGGCGATCGTCAGTACTTGACAGATCTTAAGCTGGGAGGAAACAGGATTTTTATTCTGGTGGATGCCTCGGCCAGTATGCTTGACGAGTCCATTGTTGGGATAATCCGCAGGCGAAACCTAAAGGATGAAGAGAAATTAAAATCTGAAAAATGGCAGCAGACAGTAGCTACCATAGACTGGTTGACAACTCAACTTCCCCAAACCAGTAAATTTCAGGTGTACACCTTTAACGAGACCGCCAGGCCTTTGATTGAGGGCACCAGAAAAAGATGGCTGGATGCGGGTGACGTTGACAAGTTGAATGAGACCGTTGATCGCATGCGGCAGGTGGTGCCTCAAAAAGGGACGAGCCTGCTGAATGGGTTCAAAGCTTTAAACGAGATGAAACCAGGGCCGGATAATATTTTCCTGCTCACGGACAGCCTGCCGACCATGGGGGCGCGCAAACCCTGGACCAAAAGGGTTTCCGGTAAGAAGCGGTTGGGTCTGTTTAAAGAAGCGGTGCGCAGGCTGCCCACAGGGGTGCCGGTGAACATTATTCTGTATCCCATGGAAGGCGACCCCCTCGCGGCCAGTTTTTTTTGGCGTCTGGCCAAGGATACCCGTGGGTCATTTTTTTGTCCGTCTCGAGACTGGCCGTGATCGGGGCAGAGGGCAGAGCAGGCCTAAGTCATTTAAAGAGATAACAAGTTGAAAGAATAGAGTTCATTTGCATATTTGATTTTCTAAAATCCGAAACAGATACGAATGAAATAAATCCAAAATTCAAAACATGTCAATATCCTGTGAATTTTGTATAAGCTCCCGAAATGTTTTGGCCATTTGATATTAGAATTTTGATATTGTTTCGTATTCCGGATTTAGTCGTCTTGAAAATACGTCTATTTGGCCGGATTCATTCTACTTTGACGTTTCCCTGAGGGCAAAGAGCAAAGAGCAGAGGGTTGGAGGTTGCTTTTTTAACCCAAAGTCGTGAGTAAAGTTCATGGTTGACGTATCAACGGTTGAGATTTGCATTGAACTTCGAACCTCTGAACGCTGAACCTTTGAACCCGTAAACGGTTACATCACACTTTATGAAATTACGTCGACGAGACATAGAAATATTTAGTCTGTCCTTTCTGGATTGCATCAGCTGCGGTTTTGGCGCTATTATCCTTCTTTTTGTGCTGTCCAAATTTGCCCAGCCAGTGATCATAGAAAAAGTGCGGGAAGATCTTCAATCGGTGATTGTCAGGCTTGAAGAGGAACTCCACGAAATTCGGGGTGAAGCCAGGGTGCTGAATCGTGAATTGGAGGGGAAAAAGGAGCAGCTCTCGGAAGAAAAGATAAAAATCGCCCGCCTTCAAGGAGACTGGTCAAAAATTGAAGGAGAGTTTGCCGCATCCAAGAAGGATGCCGCTGTACAGAATATCATCGAGGGTAAGTTGGCCAGGGCGTTACAGGAGTTGACAGAAGAGATGAAACGGCTCCTGAAAAAGCAACCGCGGAGAATCGACAGATCCATTGGAGGTATTCCTGTGGATAGTGAATACATAATCTTTATCATCGATACCTCCGGCAGTATGCAGAGGTACGCATGGGGCCTGGTGCAAAAAAAGCTGCGAGAGACCCTGAAGGTGTACCCTAAGGTGAAGGGTATCCAAATCATGAACGATATGGGAAACTATATGTTTAATCAGTACCGCGGTAAGTGGATTCCTGATAGCCCGGCGCGTCGCAGGGCGATTGTCTCGGGATTGAGAACCTGGCGTACCTTCAGTAACAGCAGTCCGGTGGAAGGGATTACAGCGGCCATCAGGACCTATTATGATCCGAATAAGAAAATCAGTCTGTTTGTCTTTGGCGATGAGTACAGTGGACATGACCCGGAATCTGTCATCCGTGAGGTGGGTAGAATAAATAGGACGGGACCGGGAGGGGAGCGCCTGGTTCGTATACATGCTGTTGGTTTCCCCGTCCTGGTTGGTGATCCCCGGGGGATCGGTGACACCGGAAAACGCTTTGCCACCCTAATGCGAGTGTTATGTCAGAAGAACGGAGGCACGTTTGTTGGACTTAATACCACCAGGCCTTAAATGCCGCTAAAGACGGGATCTTCGATATCCTAGTGCCCCTATAAGCGCTAAGTTGTTTTTGCTCAGGAGGGAATGGGAAAAATGAACATCGAACATCGAACGTCCAATCACGCCAAGGCGTGATCGAATGAGAAAAAAGATAACGAAGCAAGCGTATCATCTTGAAGAAAGGCTGCTTAAGAAACCTAATATTCCACTATTGCATTTTTCTCCTGCTGTAAGCGGGATTAGCGAACCGAACTAAGTTCGATATCTGTGACGAGTATCAAAACGGCTGAAAAGACAAGAAAATGGTCATTTAAAGTTCGATATTGGTTTTTCATTCGATGTTGGACGTTCATCTTTTTTTTCAAAACAGCCTCGTACGGCATAAATGCAACCTGTGAATGTTTACAAAATAACTTAGCGCTTATGCCTGGCACTCGACTAACTTGATTTTCCGGCCCTGGGGCTTTTGAGGAGGAATATATGACAACTATGACAGGCGGTGAAGTCATCGCCAAAATGCTCAAGCAAGAGGGTGTTGAAAAGGTGTTCGGCATTATTGACGGCACCTATTTTGGCCTCTATTCCAACTTCAAACCCAACGGCATAGAGCTCATCACACCCCGCCACGAGGCCACAGCAGCTCATATGGCCGGGGCTTACGCCAGGCTGACCGGTAAGCTGGGGGTCTGTATCGCCAGCAGTGGTCCCGGAGTGGCCAATGTCCTGGCCGGGGTGGCAGTGGAGAACGCTGAGGGTAACCGAGTCTTTTTGATTACCAGCTCTCGCCGTACAGGTATCATTTACCCGGACCGGGGCGGGGCATACCAGTATTTTAACCAGGTGGCGGTCATCAAGCCCATGGCCAAATGGTCGGGTTCGGCATCCTCCTTTGCCCGTATCCCGGAACTGATGCGAAGGGCACTCCGCATGTGTTACAAAGGAAGGCCCGGTGTGGTCCATTTAGATGTTCCCGATGACCTGATGAACGGAAAGGATAAAATGAACGGCTTCTGGGATCCCCACCAGTATCGCCGTACAGATCCCATAAATCCTTCTTCCGAACAGGTGGAACGGGCCGCAAACATGCTCGTGGAGGCGGATTTTCCTGTCATTCATGCGGGGAGCGGTATCATTCATGCAGGTGCTTATGACGAGCTGTCTCGGGTGGCTGAGATCCTCCACGCTCCCGTGACTACCTCGTGGTCGGCTCGTGGGGTCCTGGCCGAGACGTCACAGCTCTCATGGCCCATGGTCCATGTGAAGGCAGTAAACCATTTGCGAAACACAGGCGACCTGGTCCTGTGCCTGGGCTCCCGGCTGGGCGAGACCGACTGGTGGGGCAAGGCTCCCTACTGGAGGCTGCCATCCGAGCAGAAACTAATCCAGGTGGATATAGACGAGGAAGTCTTGGGGGTAAACAAGCCAACAGAACTGTCCATTCTTGCTGATGTGAAGCTGTTTCTCAACCAGTTGTTAGAAAGGCTCAGGGACAGGGAATCCGAGATTCCTATGGAGGCCCGGCGACAGAAGGTGGTAAATCTCGCAAAAGAAAGGGCTAAGGACCGTGCAAAGTTAGACGAAAAGGTGTCTGACAGGTCTGTGCCCATGATAACGGCCCATGTGGCCTCGGTTTGCAGGGAGGTATTTGAGGACGACGCAGTGGTGGTTTTTGATGGGGGTAACACGGCAGTCTGGGCAAACTTTTATCATCAGATCCGCGTGCCCAACACCCAGCTCTCTACTCACCATTTCGGCATGCTGGGTGCTGGCGTGGGGCAGGCCCTTGGCGCAGCAGTGGCGCGGCC
>MVDB01000068.1 GCA_002050025.1 Desulfobacteraceae bacterium 4484_190.2 | reverse complement strand
ACTTATAAACGGCGAGGTATTTTTATAATTTATTGATAATACAGGGGCTTTACGAGGTATGAGCATTTGACTGGCACATGGAGTAATTAAAGGTATAAGGCACAAGGCTTAGGGCACAAAAGGTCAAACGCTTGTTTCCCCTTTTGCCTTGAACCTTATAACTTAAGCCTCAAAGCCAATATTTTAACATTCTCCCCGCTGACTCAGCGGGATGAGCGAAGATAACTGAATTGAAGGTAGGAGTAGTGATAGCAATATGTTCAGATAAGATGACTTATTATGACCCAGGATATGCTCAAATTGAACCTATTCGTCAACGTTGTAGAACTCAATTGGTAAAAATATTACACCCCTTTCAGTCCAATCTTTTCAGCCACCTCTTGCATACCCTTAATAGTATCCGTAATTAGATCGGTGATTTCCATGCCTAACATTTGAGCGCCCTTTTCAATTATAGACCGATTTACACCGGCAGCAAACCGTTTGTCTTTCCATTTCTTCTTAACGGATTTCGTTTTTACATCAAGTACACTTTTGGAGGGCCGGACCAACGCCGTGGTCACCACAAGCCCGGTGAGCTCATCTATAGCATAAAGAACTTTTTCAAGTTCTGTCTGGGGCTCGACATCCGAACAAATCCCCCATCCGTGGCTTACCACAGCCCTTATATACTCCTCAGGCCAGTTATTCTCCCTTAAAATTTGTTCACTTTTCCGGCAATGTTCTTCTGGGAACTGCTCATAATCCAGGTCATGTACCAGGCCAACAATGCCCCATTTTTCTTCGTCTTCTCCTCGCTTTCGGGCAAAATAGCGCATGACACCTTCCACCGCCAAGGCATGCTTAGTAAGGCTGTCGTTCTGGTTATGCTGGGTAAAAAGCCTGTAGGCTTCCTCTCTGGTCGGAACTTTTTCACTCATTTCATTGCCCCTTTTTTATCAATGCATGACAGGATTTTTCTCCGAGCCGTAGAATCTACGAGCCGAAGGCCACTTCGCTATAACAAGTAGCCAGTATCTTTACATTTTTTACACCATAATATATTGAAACTCGGCTCAAAATTCATGATTTTGGCCTATATAAATGGATAGTAGTTAGGATTTCATAAATCCCTTGCTCTCTGTGCATGATACGCCCGATTTTCACTTTCCCTCCACGGACTTAATAGAAGAGGTCTTTTTTTCAGGACCCTTCACAGCGCGGTCAATAACATAATGGTAACTGTATTTGTCGTTTCGTTCACATTTTGCTAATTGCATCACGTCCGTATCAATATTGTATGGTACCTCAAGGGACTCAAGCCATTTAGAAATTTCTTTACTTACCCCTGAAATTCGTTCGGGGAGAGGCATTGTTTTTGGTAAGGTTATTTTTTTATGTTCGGCCATAGTAGCTCCTTTCATCAACCAATTTACAGGCGATCACAGGGTACCTCAATCCTGGTTTCCTGAGGCTTTTTCTGAAACCCTCCAACCCTTGTGATCAATTCCTCTTAGGAGGCTGTCCGCGAATAGCTATTTTTCTCATTCTCGCACTGCCGCCCGATAACCCAACATTTAATATAAGCACTGTTAACAATTTTTCCAGCCTAATAAGGGTATAATCTGAATCCCCTCTTCTAACTAGTGCCCGACCGAAAACTGTTATTTTTCCCAATCTCTGCGTCAGACTCAAATTATAATCCTCGAAATACTTAATGTATTCCTGTGGTTATAATTTTAGCCTTCCTTGATCTTGGAAAAAATCCCTAGTTTTCGTTCAGACACTAACTACTCTTTGATCGCGAAATCAACAATATCAACAGAGACTTCATCGCAGCTCTTCAAGCAGCATTTGGTGTTCTCAAACTTTTGATACGTGGCTGGCCAAGCTCCTTATTTTCAGTAACAACGACCCTGTCAATAGCTTTACCTTTTTTCATATATTCAATTTTGGAATAAATAAAAACCCATCTCTCTATCCGAGTAATGGGGGTCATGGACCAATCATTTAATTGATATCTCTATTGAAGGATAGATACTGCTGTTCAGCGCTATTACTCCTTTACCTATATTGCAACTCACTGCAATTTGATTAGTATTGTTAACAATTTTACTTAAATAGGCCTCCTTTGTCAAGAGAATCAATTCTCAGACTGAAATTTTAGTACCGCTTTTAAAGAAGGAATAAGATTGACGCGTATGGCAGAGGCTGTGGGGGTCCCACCCGAAGTAGAAAATGGAAGACAAATCTTATAGCCAGGATTGGAATTGTTGATTTAAAAAAAACGATAAATTCCGAGAATAAACCCTAACGTTGCAAAACCACACAGGTAAAAACCGCTACGCTCGCACCAGAGCACACCATCTGAGCCTGTGCTCGCATCGGCCAGGATCTCACATACTGTTAAGTATGCTACGATCTGTCCGAGACTGTGTTCAGCCACATCTGGTGCACTCTGGCGCGTTTTTCCTCAGTGCAGGTCTGCAACGTTAGGGTAGGCAGTTCAATCGACTATAGCTGCCGTCCAAATTCCAGTGTGTTTTTATTGATACTGATGCGCAGGTGTTGCTGGACCATCTCGTGACCTGTATCTGTAAAAGGGAGATAAACCAGGGTCGAATTTTTTATGTCAAACCTGATGCGTGACAGGTTGGGAAGGACCATCTTTTTGTTAAGGGCTGAACTAGCCAGGGTAATCTTCATGCTCTGAGCAGCTTCGGTTTGGGGCAGAGTCACAGGATAAAGGTTTTTCTTAGGGATTGCCTCTTCTGACCGGAAATTCTGCTGTGATATGGTGAACTGCCTTGACAGATTTAAGTAAACCTTGGGCCGGATCTTAAAGGCCGGACTCCAAAAGCTCATATCCTGGCCTTCCCATTCCTTTTCCACAACTCTGGGCTGGTTGGTCAGCCGGATAAAATCGGCGAATGAATTAATTTTCACACCCTCGGCAGTTGCAGCAGATATCTTCCAGAAAGGCAAATAAACAGTGTTTTCCCCCTTCCCCAGAACTTTCTGGAAGTTTACCTGCACGAACCTGCTATTTGACGCCTCCCATGCAGTTTCACAATTTCTGCAGGTCAGGACTACACTATCTCTTTCTCCCTCCAGATCCCAACCACACTGCGGGCACAGGGTGGGCAATAAATTGAGTTTCCACCGGGGGTTCCAGTTTACAGATTGCCTAAAGACGTCCTGATCTTGAGAAAACCTGGCAAGGGGCCTGTTCAGTATGGCGTCAAAAAGCCTGTCTCCCTCCAAAAACAATGGCAGATAAATAAGGCTTAAGGTCTCCCCGATATATGCCCTGTGAAAAATCTGCTTAGATCCAATTCCCGAGGATAGCTTCCCCGCTCTTGCCAGGATGTCATTTGCCTTAAGCGAAAACTTCAGGAATGATCCTTCTGTATCAGGTGTGACGAACTTCATTTTCATGGTTTGCGGCCTGAGACCCAGGGAAACGGGAATCCCCTTTAACGGTAGCCCCACGTGTGTAATGTCCACAACACGGTGTCCGACCATCATGGCCTTGCTGTAATACACATTGCCTTTAAAGCGCAGATACGGGGCATAAAAAATCTCCTTACCCTGGGCCTTATGGGGCAGGACTAAGCGAAAATAATTCGGGGTGAAGAGGAAGGTTTTTACATTACAATAGGGACAGCGCAATAGACGGTCTGTTTCGTCCAGCTCGATAGGCGCCCCACATTGGGGGCAATCCTGCTCAACAGTAAAGCCCATTTATCCCAGTTTTTCCCCACACTGGTTGCAAAAAACAGATTCGGGGAGATTTTCGGTCTTGCAGTGTGGGCAGAATTTTGGGGCTGGCTTTTCATCCGTCGGATGTCCACACTTGGGACAGAATTTTGCGTTAGGCGGTAAGTTTTTACCGCAGTTAACACATTGACTAAATACCAATTGCTGATGTCCGCAATAGGGGCAAAACTTTGCGTCTTTAGGAATAGCATGGCCACAGTCCGGGCAGTTAATATCCTGGGGCTGGGCGCCGGCACCGCCCCCAGTCCCGGGTTTATCTCCCCCAGGCTTTGGCCTGAACGATTCGGCAAACATGGCTGGCATCATGAAACCCAACCCCATGCCCAGGCCCGAGCCAGCATCTCCTTGCGTTTCTGAGGCTTTTTCCATGGCCATGGCCGCCTTCATTTTGACCAATCTGTCCAGATCCTGGATCACACTGAGACGACTCTTGTCGTCTATTGCCTTTTGTACTTCAGGGGGCGGGGTAATGGAGGTAATATAGAGCTGAGTAAGGCCCAGGCCAAAACGACCGAAGTCTTTTTGCAGACGTTTTTGCAGGTCTATTGAGAGTTCGTCGTACTGCCCGGGTAGACTAAAAAGACTGTCCAGTTTCTCGCCCAGATAATCGTTAAGGCGAGAGATAATCACACGTTTGAGGTATTCTTCGATTTCCTCAGTAGTATATTTGCCCATGGTCCCCACCAGACTGTTGATAAACAGGATTGGCTGAACCACTTGAATATTAAACACCCCGTGGGCCCTAAGCCTGACAAGTCCAAGCTCCGAGTCTTTAAAGGCCACCGGATCCCTGGTACCCCACTTGAGGTTTGGAAAGACCTTCATGTTGACTAAATACGCCTCAGCGCGAAGCGGGCTGGTCATTCCCCATGGTATGGCTAGAATTTTCGTAAGAACAGGGATATTGGCTGTTTTCAGGGTATGACGGCCGGGGCCGAAGGCATCACAGGCCTTACCTTTGTAAAAAAACACGGCCGCCTGGCTCTCCCGGACGATAAGCTGGGCCCCGAATTTGATTTCGCCTGAGCCTTGCTCCGGAATCCTGTGCACCAGTTCTTTGCCTGTTTCATCAAACCACTCTATGACCTCCAGAAAAACCAGGTTGTTGGTACCCATTGAAATCCCCTTTCTTGACTAAAAGTAATTAGTGTCTGAACGAAAACCCAATAAAAGATGTGAATACAAGGGCTTAGTGCCGAATTACGGAAGTGAAGATTTTGAGCAATCAGCCATCAGCTATCAGCTTTCAGCCACTAAAACAAGGACCTTCATCATTTTTTGCTGAATGCTGAATGCTGATAGCTGATTGCTTTCCCAGTCTTCAAACCATCAAATACGTCCTAACCTTTTATTATTTCAGTATAATGGAGTTTTCGGCCAAGCACTAATTACCGATGTTTTCTTCTTTAATGAATCACGAGCAAAATTGATGCCACCCCATAAAGCCAAATCTTTAGGTCATTTAACCTGTTGATTATTATTTATATTCAAATGATAAACAGGGGTTTTGTACCAGGGCAGGCTCAACTTGAACGGGTCATATTGGGTTATTTGACATACCGCTTTGAGTTTTGCTCAAAAGACAAGATCCTTTTTGATGGTACCGCAGAGGATTCCACAAATCTGTTGACAAAAAGGATACAATTAGTTAAGATTAACATCGTATTTTTTTGTTTGATTAAGGAGACTTTACTATGCCGTTTTGGAAAAAGATCTTTGTGTGGGGCGGCCTGGCGCTTAGTTTGTACATAGCCCTGAGCTATCATTTCATTTACTTTGGATCGTCGAACATTAAAATCCTTAAAAAATCAGAACTTACCCTCAGTTATACCTTTTTTAGTGCTCAAGGAAAATCCAACAGGATTATCCTTGCCATAGACCCGCTTCGCGAAGATGGTATTGCAGATATCCTTGTAGAGGTGGGTAGGATGAGTGAAGAACAAAAAGATACGCTCCTTGAAATGTATGAGGAGAATTCCAATTAGACCTCAAAATCAACCTTGATCTTGAATGTTTTAACGGCAGGCAAATTCAGGATCTCCTTTACCCCCGTTTCCTCAGATATTTCTCTTAGTGCGTTATCAATATAGTCCATATCCTGAGCAATAAATGTAAACCAGATATTGTATATATGGTTTCTCAGGTAGTTGTGCGTGACGCCTGGGTAACGGTTTACCGCCTCAACGAAATGCTCAATTTTTTCCTCAGCCACCTTGGCCGCACATAGCGTACTTTTAAAGTTTAGGCGGCAGGAGTGGAAATTACCGCCAAGACGTCTGATAATTCCCTCTTCCTTGAGTTTTTTTACCCTTGCAATGACTTCATGTTCAGGCAAATTGAGTCGTCTTCCCAACTCACGGTAAGGGAAAGACACAATAGGAAAATCCGACTGGATCTCATTTAAAATACGCTTGTCTGTATCATCCATGTACAGCCTTCCCCGATGGCTGGTAGGCACATAATGGTTCCTCTGACATAAAATCTCCGGTAGCTTCAAAGGCCCTGGCCCTGCAGCCCCCGCAAAACCTGAGATATTCGCATCGACCGCACTTCCCTTTGTAGGCGGAAAAATCCCTGAGTTGGTTGAAGATCTCTGAGTCCTGCCAAATCGATTCAAAAGATGATTTTCTCAGGTCACCACAATTTTTCTCGAGGTACCCACAGGGCTGGATAATGCCCTCATGCGAAATAAAGCAGAATGCTGTGCCACCCAGACAGCCGCGTGTTACCGCATCGAGGCCATATGTATTAAAATCAACCTTCTCACCCTTGGCATGGGCTTCTTGACGCAGGATTCTGTAATAGTGAGGTGCACAGGTCGCTTTCAGTTGAAGCGGGACCTTATCCCGCATGTTGTAAAACCAGCGCAGTAGTCTTTCATATTCTAGCGCATCAATCTCCTGATTTACCATTTCTTTTGCACGACCTGTCGGTACCAGCAAAAAAAGATGATGAGCAACTGCTCCAAGACGTACGGTCATATCCAGAATATTCTTGATATTCTGCACATTATGCCGGGTGACAGTGGTATTGATCTGAAACTCAAACCCGGTTTCCCTGAGCAACCGGATTCCATCCATGGCTGCCTTAAAGGCGCCAGGTACCTTCCGAAATTGGTCATGCTGACTCTCATTTGAGCCATCAATGGAGATACTGACCCTCATTATTCCTGAGGCCTTCATTGATTCAATAATCTGCGGGGTAAAGAGCGTGCCGTTCGTGGCCAATACCATTCGCAGGCCCAATTGGGTGCCTCGTTCAGCCAGATCAAAGATATCTTCTCTTAAAATGGGCTCGCCGCCGGTCAAAATAACAATAGGCTTTCCCACACGCCTGATCTGTTCCAGAATATCGAGACATTTAGCCGTATCCAGCTCTCCGGGATAGGGACCCCGCTCAGACCCGGCCCTGCAATGGACACAGTTCAGGTTACATTTTCGTGTAACCTCCCAGGCCACGAGCCGCAGTTGGTTATTATGTGCAGATGAAATTTCCAATGAAATATAAACAAATATAGGCCGAAGATATCTGCAGATTGACGCAGAAAGTTATTTTTTTTTAATTATCGAATGCCTTAAGTTTGAGTTCAAATTTAGAACAAAATATAGTACAGGAATCCTGTCTTGCTTGAATTCAATAGTCAATAGTCAATCGCCGAGCCGCTTCTTTGGCAAAGTAGGTAAGGATTAGATCCGCCCCTGCCCTCTTAATACAAGTAAGCATTTCCATCATTGCCCTTTTACCGTCCAGCCAACCATTCATCTCTGCTGCCTTTATCATGGCATATTCACCACTTACGTTATAAGCAGCCAACGGAAGCAGGCTCACTTCACGCACCCGCGAGATAATATCCAGGTAAGGCATGGCCGGCTTAACCATAATGATGTCTGCGCCTTCTTCCATATCCAATTCAGCCTCTTTCAAGGCTTCAAGGACATTGGGCGGGTCCATCTGATAACTGGCCCTGTCTCCAAACTGGGGCGCCGAATCTGCGGCCTCCCGGAAAGGCCCATAAAACGCAGAAGCATACTTCACCGCATAGGAAAGAATGGCGATATCTTGAAAATTTTCCCCATCCAGGGCCCTCCTGATGGCGGCCACGCGCCCATCCATCATATCAGAAGGCGCAACAAAATCCGCTCCTGCCCTGGCATGTGACACGGCCTGCCGGGCAAGTAACTCTAAAGTAGCATCATTTTCGATCCGACCGTCTCTAATCACCCCACAGTGCCCGTGATCCGTATATTCACAAAGACAGACATCAGTAATAACAACCATTTCCGCAATTCGATCTTTAATGGCCGAAACCGCCTGCTGTACGATACCGTCTTCAGCCCAAGACCTGCTTCCTTCCGCATCCTTTTTGTCTGGAAGGCC
>MVDB01000067.1 GCA_002050025.1 Desulfobacteraceae bacterium 4484_190.2 | reverse complement strand
TTTTTTCTGTTCAGAAAGGGTTTCACAAGGGCCTTGGCCTTTTCTTTTACATCATTGAGGGCAGTTGGGTGTTTTTCTATGTCTTTTGGTCCTTCAATCTGTTTGTATGTGAGAGCTCCTTCAAAACTCGTTCCAACCGCATCAAAGAAGTATTTGGCCATAAGGGCAGTGCCTTCAAAGAGATTTTTACCCTTTGTGGCCCCCACTGACAATAGAAATCCTTGCCGCCATTTTCTGCCCGGATCCATGAGCCTGAATACATATCTGAGGGACCACAGGGCTTGAGACCGGTCAATGGGGGCCTTCATCTGGGCAGTAGGACCGTAAAAGAAAATGGGTGTTGCCATTACGATAATGTCTGCTTTACGAAGCAATGGATAGACCTGCTGCATATCATCATCAATGGGACAAAACCCCTTTTTTTCACAGGTTCCACATTCCCGGCAGGGAGAGATATTCATGCGTGCCACATTCAGATTCTGTGTGTGGGCACCGAGTCTTTCTGCCTCAGCGAGAAAGGACGAAAGGAGAATACTGGTGTTTCCTTTAATACGCGGGCTTCCTTGTAATCCAAGAACAAACATCTAATCAATTCCTTTTCTTCATTCCTTGAGGGCAGCCTCCAATTGATCCACGTCCGTAATCGGTGCCTGGCAGGCATATTGCTCGCAGACGAAAATAGTCGGTTTATGATTTACCGGGACCATGAATTCTGTATAGGGGGATAACCTGGCAAGACTTTTACCTTCCGATCCTTGCGGCCGAAACAGTAAAATTTTATTGGGTAGAAATTTTCTATAAATGGCATTAAACATGGTTTGAGTGCTATCAAGTGCTGGGTCACCGGCAATAACGATTTCCTTGCTCGGGCCGACCACAAAATCAAGGGCCGCCAGTAGCTGAGTATGAGCTATAGGGTGCTCCGTAACCTGGGCGGAAAAATGTCGGATCAATTGCTCATATTCTTGCTCTAAGGCGATGTTTCCCGTCATTCGACTCAGGCGCAAAAAATTAAGCGCTGCAACTGAATTACCCGAAGGGAGGGCCCCATCGTATATCTCTTTTTTCTGCATGACAAGGGGTTCGTTGCCTTTTCCCGTGAAATAAAGACCACCATCTTGCTTATCCCAAAAAATTTCTATCATTTCCCTGTTCATGGCAACAGCTTGTTCAAGATAGGCGATGTCAAAGGTCGCTTCATACAATTCGATTAAACCCCACACCAGGAAGGCGTAATCATCCAGATATCCCGGGTGTGCTGTATCTCCCTGCCTGTACCTGCGCAGCAGCCTGCCATCGGCTGTCCTGAGATTTTTTAAGACAAAGTCAGCCGCCTTTCGGGCTGCGTCAGCATACGCTTGGACCCCAAGTGCCTGGGAGGCTTTTGCAAGGGCAGCGATCATAAGGCCATTCCATGCAGTGAGAATCTTGTCATCCTTTAAAGGATGGATTCGTTTTTCCCGGAGCATAAAAAGCTTATGTCTTGCCTCTTCTAAAACAGTTTCAAGCTCTTTCAGGCCCATATCTTCTTTCTTAGCAAAGGTCTCTACATCTACCGGGATGTGGGGAATGCTGAGACCATCTTCAAAATTACCGGCATCGCTGATACCGTAAAAACGGCAGAAGAGATCGCCGAGCCTGTCTCCGAGATGTTTTTTTACCTCTCCGGGAGTCCAGACATAGAATAACCCTTCTTTGCCTCCGCTGTCAGCATCTTCTGCACAGTAGAAACCACCCTCGGGGGCGGTCATATCGCGCAACACATAAGTGAGTATTTCACGCACTACCTCGCTGAATTTTGCCTTTCCTGTTGTCTGATAAGCCTCTGCGTAGGCCATGGTTAGCAATGCTTGATCGTAAAGCATCTTCTCAAAGTGCGGGACAAGCCACTCCCTGTCCACTGAATAGCGGTGAAACCCCAGACCGATCTGGTCAAAAATGCCACCTCTACGCATGGCATCGAGGGTTTTTTCTACAATTTTTAGAGCTGATGGGTCGAAGCTCCGTTTGTGCCATCTCAGAAGAAAGGTGAGGTTATGTGGCGTTGGAAATTTGGGCGAAGCGCCGAATCCGCCCCAGTTCGGATCAAAGGTACTCGTAAGTTGTTCGCAGGCCTTCTTCAAGGTGTCAGAGCCTACAGTATGACCTGGTCTACCTTCATTAGAGGATTTAATAGCCTGAGTAATTTTTTCGCTCGCCTTTAGGACCTTCTGCCGGTCGTTTTGCCAGGTTGAGGCGATCTGGGTTAGTAGATCCATAAAACCGGTCATTCCCATCCGGCTCGACTTTGGGAAATAGGTGCCTGCAAAAAACGGTTTGCCCTCGGCAGTCATAAAAATGGAGAGGGGCCATCCACCGCGCCCTGTCATAGCCTGACACACGGACATATAGATCTGGTCCACATCCGGGCGTTCTTCACGGTCTACTTTTATGGCGATAAAATTTTGATTCAGAATCCGGGCAACCTCTTCGTCTTCAAATGACTCGTGCGCCATAACGTGACACCAATGGCACGTGGCATATCCAATGGAAAGGAAGATGGGTTTGTCCTCATTCCTGGCTTTACGGAAAGCCTCCTCACCCCAGGGAAACCAGTCCACCGGATTTGCTGCATGCTGTAGGAGGTATGGGCTCTTTTCATCAATTAAATGATTTGATGCCCTTTTCTGTTTTACATCAGCAGAGGACACATGATCTCCTGAGTAGAGAAATAAAAGGAAAACCGATAACAAAAGGATAAGCTTGAATTTTTTCCTCACCATCCGCAGTCCAACGTTTGATATATAGTTCTTCCTTCTCAATGCCGGAGTTCCCCTTCAAGGGTTAGGAGGTTGAGTCAAAGTCCAAACCCAGGGGGAGGCAAAAATCCCCCTCAATCCCCCTTTACTTATTCTTTCTCAAACTGATCCTTGGATGCTCCACATACGGGGCAGGTCCAGTCATCGGAAATCTTTTCAAATGCGGTTCCGGCCTCTACACCGTTATCCGGATCTCCTTCCTCAGGATCATACACATAACCGCAAACTGTACACACGTACTTATCCATAATTTAATCCTCCTCATTTAGTTAAGCTGCTTCAAGCTCTCGCCTGTCTTGCATATCCATAAGGACCCTTTCCCTGGTTTTGTCAATACCGAGGGCCTTTCTTTTCTTGTCGATATGGGCAATCATCATGTGCGCTATTTCATGAGGGTCTGGACTAAATCCCCATTTCCCAAATCCTTGTTCTTCAAGACCATCAAAAAGGAGCTTGTGAAATTTGGTTCCCTCAATGATTGGAAAGCTCACACCGAATACGGTGTAGATGCCGGACGCCACAAAATAGTGCCCAATGGAAATGGCCTTCTCACTCATCCATTCCGGAGCCGCCCCGGCAGCGGGAAGATCAGCAATGCTATCACCAAGCCCCCCAGCGCGAACCATTTCCGAGGCTGCAATCAGGATACGGCTGTTATCCACACAGGCACCCATCCCAAGCACAGGTGGCATACCTACCGTTTCACACACCTCTCTCAGGCCAGGTCCTGCCATATATGCCGCTTCGGGTGTGTAGAAGCCTGCCTTGGCAAGGGAGATCTGGGAACACCCGGTCTGGAGAACGAGGACATCATTTCTGATTAGCTCCTTGACAAGTTCCACATGTACCCAGTCATGTTTGACCCTCGGGCTCGTACAACCGACAACGCCTGCCACTCCACGGATTCTTCCATTGATGATATTGTCATTGAGCGGTGTATAGGAAGCCCTGAAGGTCCCACCGAGGTGGTAATTTATGGACTCGTGGGAGAAACCATGAACCCCCATGGTGGTTATATTGGGGATTTCAACGGGCAGTTTACGGTTTTTGAATCTCACAATTGCCATTTCAACGATTTCATCCGTGCATTCTCTCGGTACATGTTCATGAAATTCAATATGTTCCGCTCCCTCAATATGGCACCTCGGGTTGGTGGTGAAAAGCTTTGTACCGTAACACTCAGCCACTTTTGCCAGTCCCTGTTTAATACACTGAACATCTACGCCCATGGCGTCCACCGCGCCAGTAATTAAAACCGCCTCAGTTGACATGAAGTTTCCTGCATGGGGAATCCCATGCCTGGAAAGCATTTCAGACCCGGAACAGCACATCCCTACGAGATTAATCCCTGCAGCGCCTGTATCTTTGGCCGCCTGTACGAGGGTGGGGTCGTTGACGGAGTCCAACATAGACTCAAAGAGGTTAGGTTCATGGCCATGGATAATGACATTGACCTGGTCCTCTTTCAAACAGCCCATATCGACTTCTCCCCTTACAGGCATAGGTGTGCCGAATAGTATATCCGAAATCTCCGTAGCGACCATGGAACCGCCCCATCCATCGGCAATAGCAGTGCGAGTACATTGTTTGGTGATATTTTCATAATGCTGGTCGACTCCTATGTGGGTCCGGTGCAATAACTCCATGATTTCCCTCATGGCACCCCTGGGAACAACGCCATGCTTTCGCCAGGTCTCAAGGGTCTTTTCAGGCACCCTTTTGACAAAAGGAATTTCGCCCTCCACCTGGATATAGGTACGTTCCAGTTCCTTGTAAAGATCTCTGGCAATGTCAGTTACTTCCCTGCCTTCTACTTCTATGCCGATCTCTCTCGCTACCTCTTCAAGCTTAATAGGGTCTTTAATGGTGTAGTCTTTTATGTTCCCATTAACTACTTCCCTGAATACATCCAGCATGCTCATGCCGTGGTCGGTATGGGCCGCAGCTCCGGTGGCCACCATGCGGGCAAAATTGCGAGCCATAATGGTATCAATAGTAGCACCGCATACGCCAACCTTTCCGTAAGGGTCTCTGGCGTTCAGTCGACACGGACCCATTGAACAATTCTTGCAGCAGGCCGATTGTGCACCGATTGGGCAGGGTTTCATTGAGGCTGCGCGATGAAAGGCGGTTTCTACACCGTCCCTTTCGGCTTTCTTGAGCATTTGTGCGGTGGAATTACAGATAGTTGTCTCTTTTATGTTGAGTTTCTTAATTTCAACTACTTTTCTGTCTTCCTTTTCCATTTAATTTCCTCCTTCGTGGATTTATACATGTCCTCCTTCATGGAGAATAGTAACTATTCCTAATCACCTCCTGGCAATATAATTTCTCTTTTCCAGAAGGCAACCAATCCATCCTTGCCAAATGCAAGGTGCACAAGTCCCCATCCGTGGGAACCTCTTTCATTGAGGATCTCGTTCAAAACCTTGGTTTGATCGTCAGGTATCTGGTCGAATTTACATTCGCCCTGATCGGTACAAAAATAAACAAGGTGGGTGAACTCGCTGGCAGGGTATTTTGTTATATCATATTCAAATTTTTGCATAATATCTCCGTCAACCCCTATCCCCTAACTAAAAGGGGACAGCAGGGGGTTGGTATGAAAGGACGATAACACAATAACACAATCTATTCCGGACGAGGTGAAGGCCTTATGCAATCAAGTTTTGTACTAAGAAGCATTGAGTTTTTTACCGATTTCTTTTCCATAATCCTGACACATCTGTATGCCGCCACCGAGTGAAGCGGATTTCAGTCTCAACGGTCCGCCGACCATATCCATTTTGAAGATATTTGTCATGGTGTCAAAGATGCGACTCGGAGCCTCGCCGCTCCAACCGAAGGCACCAAATGACCCGCCCACTTTTCCCTCCAGATTGGCCTTTTCAGCCAGAAAAAGCATGGTTTTCATGCCCTGCATCATCTGGCCATGATAGGTGGCGGAGCCAAAAACATAAGCATCGTAACCCTCAAGGTCTACTTCTTTCTTGATGCCTGTGACATTCGCAACTGTTGCTTCAGCACCTGTGAAGCGGATCCCTTCTGCAATCAGTTCAGCTATATTCTTTGTTTCATTGGTCCTGGTTGTGTACACAACTAACGCTTTTGTCATTTTTTCCTCAATATGTGTCTGGATTCCTTGCTTCCCCATCCCCCAACACCCTCAGGCTTCCAGATCATATAGCAAGAGTATGGGATCAAGGGAGAGGGTAAGATCATTATAGTCTTGTATCAGCGCCTGTTTGTCCGCAGTCAGGAATGTAACAGGAAACATCTACAAACTCACATTTTTCTTTGCACATGGGGCACTCCTCAGGGGGTGTTTCTGCCTTGAGAGAATAACCACATTTCGTGCATTTCCAATCGCCCATAGTTTAACTCCTCCCTTATCTATTATCACTTCGATGTTGCGGCAGGTGGGGTAAATACCCTCTGGCCAAGTTCACGGTCAAGCATGAACAGGCCTCCCCTGGCATCACCCATCAACTTGATTTTCTCAACAACATCATTCGCACTATCTTCTTCCTCCACCTGCTCAGAAACAAACCACTGCAGGAAGATATTAGTGGCATGATCATGCTTTTCAAGGGCCAGTTCCACCAGTTCGTTAATGAGTCCTGTCACTTTTTGCTCGTGCTCATAGACAGCCTCCATGGTGGCAAGAGGAGATTCCCATTCTGTTGGAGGAGCTTCGATCAATTCAAGAATAACCCTGCCACCCCTTTCATTGATAAAGTCATAGAGCTTCATGGCATGAACCATCTCTTCCTGGGCCTGTACGCGCATCCAGCTAGCAAATCCACCGAGGCTTTTGGCCTGAAAGTAAGCGGACATGGACAGATAGAGATAGGCAGAATACATCTCCGCATTTACCTGAGTATTTAAGGCCTTTTCCATATTATTGTTCAGCATAGCGATTATCCTTTCCACAGACCATGAAGGCTACAGTATTCCCGGGCCGTGACCTGATCGGCCTCAATATTGAAAACCGCTTCAGGGGCCTGTCCAGGGTTTAAAAACTGGCGATAGGCCTTGCCATCAGCAATAATTTCCACCCATTCAATGTAATGTTTTTCCTCCATTGGATGAGCCACATCCCCCACCTTCACCTTGAAGCCGTCAGCAGTCTTTTCCACCACAGGCACATGTTTTTCTTTGGCAGCATCCACAGAATTTTCCTTAAAAAGTTTCATGGGCTGGCCGCAGCATACAAGCTCTCCCATGCCGCCATGCAATACCTCAACAATGTTGCCACACACTTCGCATTTGTAAATCTCCAATTTTTCTGCCATTTTTTCTTCCTCCCTTTATTAAATTAATAGGACGCAGGTCCTCAATAGATCTACGCAGATAATTTTTTTGGTACTTATTGTTAAATCTTTAAAATCAGCGTTCATATACGTCACAGCTTAATAGTTTTCACCTAACAGCTCAAAATATGCCTGCGGATGCGCACAGGCTGGGCAGGCCTGAGGAGCCTCATTTCCAACATAGAGATACCCACAATTCCTGCAACGCCACACTACTTCGGTATCCCGTTTGAAAACACGCCCCGCTTCAATATTTGCCGCAAGATCCAGGTACCTCTTTTCATGCTGTTTCTCGGCCACGGCTATTGCCTCAAAAACAGTGGCAATGGCCTCAAATCCCTCTTCTCTCGCAGTCTTTGCAAAACCGGGATACATTTCTGTATGTTCATAGTTTTCTCCGGCTGCCGAGGCCTTGAGATTTTCCTGGGTGCTCCCAACTACCCCTGCAGGGAAACTTGCTTTGATCTCAACCTCTCCGCCTTCAAGAAACTTGAACAGCCTTTTCGCATGTTCCTTTTCCTGATTGGCTGTTTCCTCAAATATGGATTGAATCTGGACAAAGCCCTCTTTTTTTGCCTGGCTAGCAAAATAGGTATATCGGTTCCGTGCCTGGGATTCGCCTGCAAAGGCGGTGAGCAAATTTTTCTCGGTCAAGCTACCCTTTAAATCTGTCATTTGAAACCTCCTGTTTCCTTACATTCCTTTAAATTTTCCATATAAAAGCGCCCATTCTCTTTTTCTCTGCATTTTGAACACAGTCCTATGAATTCTAACTTGTGCCCGAATATCCCATGCTTGGTCAGGTTACCCAGGGCATTTTCAAGATTCTTTAGAGAATTATCCGACGGTTCAATGGGCGCATCCTCGATCGCCCCGCAATGCAAACAGGTAATGTGATAGTGTTTTTTTGTATTTCCATCGAATCGCATCTGTGGAAAGTCCGGCTCAATTTTCTTTATAAGCCCATACCTGTCAAGCTATTTTTATCCCTGCGCAGCTACTGAATCGGGTCCTGCAAGGGGTCGGAACATTTTTTTGCTCGCCCCGCAAATGGGACATTTCCAGTCGTCCGGCAAGTCCTCAAAACGGGTTCCCTTTGGGATCTTCCCTTTTTTGTCCCCTTTGTCCGGGTTATAAATATAACCACAATTTACTGTCTGGCATTGCCACATATCTTCGGGTGCCGCCATTTTATTTCTCCTTTAATTAGTGAACTTTTGACCGATAGCCTTTCCGTAATCCTGGCAAGCGCGCGTACCATCTGTTGTGTCAATAATGGCCTCTTTCAAGCTTAGTGGGCCCAGATCAACCATGTCCATTTTAAACACATACTGCATTGTATCAAAGACCATGGGCGCTGATTCCCCGCTGTGTGTATAGGAGCCGAACGCGCCACCCATTTTACCGACAAGGTTCAGTTTCTCTGCCACAAAAAGAAAAGTTTTCATACCGGCGGTCATGTCTCTATGGTAGGTTGGACAGCCGAACACATATCCGTCATACCCTTCCAAGTCCTTCTCATTTTTTATTTCAGTGGTCTTTTTAATATCAGCTTGCAATAACAATGCGTCTTTTCATGCAGTTCGGGTATATCGGATTCATTAACCTCATGATGAAAATTAACCTCACCTTTTTCCACGTCAAATTCATAGGTTTCATATTCATCGTCCTGATCTTTCAAATAGAAAGACTGGCAACCACAAAATGGACATTTCATCTCATTTTTCTCCGTGTTCCGGCAAATAACAATTACTCAACCTTGAAAAAGGCCTTTGACTTGGCTTTACAAACCGGACACTGATCCGGAGGTTCGTTTTCACACGTATAACCACACACAGAGCACACATAATAACAGTCAACGTCTTTGGGGTTATCTAAGCTGTCCAGAGCTTTTTGATAAAGATCTGCATGGATTTCTTCAACCGCATTGGCGTACGTAAACGACCTCTCTGCTGTTTTGTTGCCTTCTTCTTTGGCTGCTTGAATCATGGCAGGGTACATCTCTTTGAATTCATGCGTTTCACCTGCAATGGCTTCTTTGAGGTTCTCAGCAGTGCTCTTTATCCCCCCGAGCGCCCGGAAATGGGCATGTGCATGCACTGTCTCAGCCTCGGCGGCTGCCCTGAACAGTTTTGCAGCCTGAGATTTACCTTCCTTGTCTGCTTGCTTTGCAAAGGCAAGATATCTTCGGTTGGCCTGGGACTCGCCTGCAAATGCATCTAAAAGGTTTTGTTCTGTCTTACTCATTGTTATTCTCCTTTCCTTTTTTTATTTCCACCAGCCCTTTTTGATATGGGCTTCTTTTTCTGCCTCCGCCAGTTTTTTAATTCTAAAAGCGGAGTCCCTTACAACACCATACCTTGGTCTGCAACCTCGAGCATGGCTTTCACCATCTCGAGTGTTTTTTTTATGCTTTTATCACAGGGCTTCATGGTTTGGTCTGTCCTATGGAAGCGTTTCTTGAAACGTTTCCTGGATATATATCAAGATACGTGCCGGAAGTGGAAGGGGCGCGGAGTTTCAAAAAAACATACGTAATGTCAAGAAGTTAATCCAAAATGTTCAATTATCAGGTACTGGTTTGAGATATGAAACCTGAGACACTCCTGAGACACTCCGGTTAAGAAAACGAAGAAAATAATATAACATGTTGATATTAGATCTAAAGTTATAAGGAAACAGAAAGGATTAAGTTTAAAGTTTATGCCAGGGGGAAAATACAACAAAACAACTCTTAAAAAAAGGCTTAAAAGAGCTGGCGAGTTGTCTCATATTGGTTTTTAGAGACATAAGTGTCTCATGATACACA
>MVDB01000066.1 GCA_002050025.1 Desulfobacteraceae bacterium 4484_190.2 | reverse complement strand
ATATTCGAAATGCTTGAGCAAATTAACGCTCAGGGCACTACGATCCTTTTGGTTGAGCAAAATGCCCTTATGGCCCTTGAATTGGCTCAAAGGGCTTATGTCATGGAAACTGGCCAAATTACACTTTTCGGGACCGGGAAGGAATTGGCAGAAAACGAAGCAGTCCGCAAGGCATATCTGGGAGCAACTTGATGGACGGATACATTGCGCAACAATTGTTAAATGGTCTGATTTTGGGAAGTATGTATGCCCTCGTAGCCATTGGTTTTACCATGATTTATGGGATCATACGACTTATCAATTTCGCCCATGGGGACATCGTCATGATCGGTGCGTTTATGACCCTGGGGTTGGTCATAAGCGGTAAAATCTCTTTTCCGGTGATTATCATATTGGTTTTTATCGGTGGAGCACTCATGGGAATACTCATTGAGCGCGTGGCCTTCAGACCCATGAGAGGAGCTCCCCAGGTGACCGGGTTTATTACATCTCTGGCCATTTCCATTCTTTTGCAGAATCTCGGTATTTTGTTATTAACTGCTCAGCCCCGGAACTTTTTTTGCCCAGATTATCTCCAAACTATCTATCATCTCGGACCTGTTTCTCTTCGCGCCATTGATTTAGGCATTGTGGTCACTGCAGTGGTTTTGATGATCTTTCTGGTTTTACTGGTCAGGTTTACACGATTGGGAATGGCCATGAGAGCCACGGCAGAAAACCTGAATGTGGCCCGCCTCATGGGCATCAACATCAACCGCACCATCATGTTGGCTTTTGCCATTGGAAGCGGTCTTGCTGGTGTGGCCGGCATGATGTGGGGCGGTAAATATGGTCAGATTGATCCTTTGCTGGGATTTGTACCGGGACTTAAGGCCTTTGTAGCCGCTGTCATTGGGGGGGTGGGATCTATACCAGGTGCCATGCTTGGAGCCTATCTCCTTGGGTTCGGTGAAGTCCTTTTCGTAGGTCTCTTGCCACCCATTTATTCGTCCTATCGGGATGCGTTTGTGTTCACGACCCTGATTATGATCCTTCTTGTATTACCTAATGGGCTTTTGGGCGGGAAGACTGAGGATAAAGCATGATGGGATGGAATGGTCATAGATGGTTCTTTCTCATGCTGATTCTGGCAGGCGCGATCCTGGTTCTTGTTTTGCGCAGTACCATGAATGACTACATCCTCTCCATTGTATGCTTTGCGGGTATTAATATAATCCTGGCTGTTAGCCTCAATCTGACAAATGGTTTTACAGGTCTCTTCTCCTTGGGTCACCCTGCATTTATGGCAGTGGGAGGATATGTGGCAGCCATCCTGACCTTCCCTGTGGCTCGAAAGGCCATGCTTTTACCTGCTCTTCCGGCCTGGCTGGCTGCACAGCAATGGCCGCTCCTGCCAGCCCTGATTTTGGGCGGGCTCAGCGCTACCCTTGCCGCTTTTCTCGTTGGATTTCCGGTCTTAAGACTCAAAGGGCATTACCTCGCAGTTGCCACTTTGGGTTTTCTCATTATCCTTCAGGTTCTCATAACAAACATGGAGAGTTATACGCGCGGTCCTTTGGGACTCAATGGCCTGCCCATGATGACCAATTTATGGTGGGTCTACCTGTGGGTGGTAATCACAGTCTATGTATGCTGGAAGGTCAAGCATTCTTCGCTGGGCCGTAGTATGCTGGCCATCAGGGAGAACGAAATGGCCGCTGAATGCCTGGGTGTTTCCCTGGCCGGAACACGTATAATGGCCTTTGCTTTGGGGGCTTTCTTCGCTGGGGTGGCAGGGGGATTATGGGCTCATCTGGTGACGGCAATTACCCCTACGTCTTTTTCTGTAGTTATGACCTTCAATCTTGTGGTAATGGTTGTGATAGGAGGTTCTGGGAGTATTACTGGCGCAACTATTGCCGCTGTGATGTTGAGCCTGGTGTCAGAGGTTCTAAGGCCACTGGAGGAAACGATGGAAGCCTATGGAATCAGTGAGGTCATAATAGCTATAGGTCTGTTGCTCATTTTAATCTTTCGCCCCCAGGGCATATTCGGCAGTCAGGAGCCCAGCTTTCTAATGAAGCCGGCACAGAGGACCTTAAATTCAAAATAGAAATCCAGGCCGTCTAGTGCCCGTCTCAAAAGTTTAGTGCCTTAAAATGGCAACATGAAATATTTATATAAATCATATGCTTCACCCATCTGTTGGGGACGGGAAAATCCGAAATTCGAAACTCGAAACAAATACAAATGGCAAAAATATCAATGACCAAAACGATAAATGGTTGTATCATGAAGTGTTTGTTTGGAATTTTGAAAATTCGTATTTTGTATTTCGACCTGCCCGCCCAAGCCAATTTGATCATAAAATCTTTCTGCCAACCCGGGTGTAGTAAGAGAGCAAAATGGCAACTTTACGTTATAGGGCAATGGCAGGCGGGTATTCGTATTTTTAAGTTTGTTCCTGTGATTTGATGAAATGATAAATTGCCAAAACCAAGGACAGAACTTCTGAGGCATGGTAGTAGTATGGAAAAGTGAAGGGAGGTGAGGCATAAAACTAATTTTTAACTTTTCGCTCATGGGCTGCGCAGCGGTCAAAAGCCTGCCATTGTGGCAAGGTAAATGTTCTAAGCGGAGCCGCTGTGTTAACACAAACAAAAATCAAAAAGGAGGAAGATCATGAAACGGACTATTTTTGGGACTTTTGCAGTATTGTTTATGGTTGTGTGCTTTACTGTAGCATCAATGGCAGCAGAGCCTATAAAATTGGGTGCGCTTTACAATTTAACAGGGGGAATGTCTTCTATCGATGCCCCATCCTTGAATGGCGCAAAACTTCAGGCCAAACTTATAAATGAGTCTGGCGGGCTTCTCGGAGGGCGGATGCTGGAGGTCATTGGGATCGACACCAAAACCGACCAGAAAGCCACAGCCACTGGCGCCAAAAAGGCCCTTTCCAAGGGTGTGGTGGCCGGTCTGGGTTACGGTGATACTACATTTGTCATGGCTTCAGCGCCTCTTTTCCAGGCCAAAGGTATACCCTTTGTTACCTCCGGCGCAACCCACCCCGAGCTTCCAAAATGGGTGGGGAATTGTATGTTCATGACTCCATTTGGTGATGATGACCAGTCCTTTGCCATCGCTGACTTTGCTTACAACAAGCTAAAAGCCCGCAACGTTGTTGTCTGGACTGACAACTCAATGGACTTTACCAAGGCGCTGTCCAAGTTCTTCAAGCAAAGATTTAAAGAGCTTGGTGGCAAGGTGGTCCTGGAAGACTTTTTTATGATGGGGGATAAGGATTTTTCAGCACAGATTGCCCGTCTAAAAGCGGCCTCTCCAAAACCGGATGCAGTATTTATTTCGGCCATCCCCAATGAGGCAGGCCTTACGGTAAAACAGATTCGGGAAGCAGGGTTGTCCCTGGCTATAGTAAGTGGGGACGGATTTGACACGGAATTGGTGAGCACTGTACCGGGTCCCAAGCTGGCCAACGACGTCTATTTTGCTACACACACCTATCGTGAGGACCCGCGGCCCGAAGTTGTGGCATTTGTCAAAGCTTACGAGAAAGAGTATGGCCGTCCACCGGAGAACGCCTTTGCCCCATTGGGATATGACGCAGTTGGCCTGATCGCTAATGCTATTAAGAAAGCAGGGACTACTGAGAAAGTTGCCCTTCGAAAGGCCCTGGCTGCGACAATGGGCTATAAGGGTGTCACCGGCGAGATTTCATACACTCGACCCAGTGGCGTGCCAATGAAGGCGGTGGCTATTGTTGGTGTAAAGAACGGTAAATACGATCTTTTAGAGACATGGGTTCCTGAGAAGTAGGAATTCATAAGAAGTAAACCAAACAAGGGCAGCTTCAAATGATGAGATGGAGGCTGCCCTTTAGTACCTTATAAATAAATTTGTGTCCAAAACGCGCATAAAAAATTTTGTATAGATGGGAAAACCTTTGCTGTAAAGACCCTCAGAAGAATGAACATTGATTCAATTTTTAACAACCTGTTTGGTTCCGGCGTATCCTGCTTAAGAATTAAAAGCTTGAAGGATTTGGAGGTTGAGTTTCTTATGTGTTTATGTGTGAAATTCTGTCTACATTTGTGTGAATAGACGGAGCGAAGCGACTCCTTAACTTTAGGCATTTTTCCGGTTTATCTGGATTAGGATTTTAGATTTAGGATTTTTGATATAAGGTTTTCCATCAATGGAGGATATCATGAAGAGTGTAAAACTTGAGGAGTACAATGAAGTAACCTTTCAAAAAGCAGGATTCGATAAGGCGCTACTGGCCATCGGTTCTTGCGAGTGCCACGGAGGACACCTCCCTTTTGGGACAGATACCTTTGTATCTTATGATATTGCCGCGGAAGTCGCTCAGAGACTGGAAAACACCGTTGTAGTGCCTCCCATGTGGTACGGTATGAGTATGCACTACCGTCACAAACCAATGTGCATTACTCTATCAAACGACACCCTTACTCGTGTCATCAAGGAGGTTATCCAATCTCTGGTGTATTGGGGGATACAGAAGGTGCTGGTGATCAATGGCCATGACGGTAACATCCCATGCATCGAGGCAGCCACCCGGGATATGAAGCTGGAGTTCCCGGATATGGGGCTGGCTGTCCTGGATGCCTGGTGGATGACAGCGGGAAGCCTTCTGCCCTCAGATACATTTGAGGTATGGGAAGGCCTTGGTCATGGAGGAGAGGGAGAGACATCTATTGCACTGGCTATTATGCCTCATCTGGTGGACATGAGCCAGGCGAAAGGAATGGTTCCAGATATGGACCCACATGTGAAGCTCATGTGGAACTTTCAGGAACTCACCGATTATGGGGCCAGCGGGGCCCCGGAAAAGGCAACAGAGGAGAAAGGCCAGAAAATGAAAAAGGTCCTGGTGGACTATCTCGTGGATTTTGTCCAGCGGATGGACCGGCAGGGTTGGAGGTATGAAAAACGCTAACTTTAGGAGCGGGTACATCATAAGCGCTAAGTTGTTTTTGCCTGGAAGGGACTGAAAAAAATGAACATCGAACATCGAACATCGAACATCGAACGTTAAATGGGAAAAAGGGAGACCCAGAGATGGTTAAAACTTTTTCAGTGTGTACCAGTAATTAAAAACCTGAACTATTACATGATATTTTAGAGGAAGTAGAAGAATTAATTAAGATTTTCGTCACGAGTATCAAAACGGCTGAAAAGGAATAGAAATAGTCGTTGAATGTTCGGTATTGGATGTTTGTTTTTTTATTCGATGTTGGACGTTCATCTTTAAAAACAACCCAGTATGGCATAAATGCAAACTATGAATGTAACAAAATAACTTAGCGCTTATGGGAGGGTACATGGATATTTTAATGAGAGGCAAATACGTCATCACGGATGCAGGTGATGGAGAAGAGGGAATCCTTACTGACGGGGCAGCCCTGCTTTCCGAGGGTAAAATCGAGGAGGTTGGCGAATATGAGTCGTTGAAGAAAAAATATCCAAACGCGACCATAAAAGGAAACGGCGAGCAACTGCTCATGCCTGGGCTTATTGACGGACACAGCCATGGTTGGGGCCTGACACTTACCCAGAGGGGCATTTCCTTAGACTTCCTTGAGAACGGTCTTATTGACTGGGCCTTCATGCTTGGTCTTGACCCCGAGCTTGAATCCATGATGAGTGCGGTGCGGCATTTGCGCAACGGGTGCACCACAAGGCATCACAACAACTGGGGTGAAGAGCCGAACCTGCTTGCCAATGCGGAAAAAATAATTAAGGGCTCCCGGGAGGTGGGCATTCGCCTTGCTTACTCGCCCGGCGGACGCGATATAAACCGGCTGGCCCTTGATGATGCCGAGTTCTTTAAGACATTGCCGCCGGACTTACAGGAATTTACGCGTCCCATGGTCTACTATGACAAAAAAACCTTTGTGGACGCTTATCTTGATCTTTTTGAGGATCTTTACACCCGTTATAACAACGACGAAATGCGCATTATCTTCGGCCCAAGCTGGGCTATGGGCTCCACAGATGAATTCATGCAGCGGGTCAAGACGCGTGCAGACGAACTTGGGAAGGTACAGATTCATATGCACACACTGCAGACACCCATCCAAAAGGCCTTTGGAATAAAAAAGTACGGCAAGTCGCTGTTGGCTCACTTAGACGACATTGGCCTGGTGGACGAGAATTTGACTCTGGGCCATGCGGTTTACCTAACCGAATCAGACATCGAAATTCTGGCGTCTAAGGGAGCATCCACTACACACCACCCAAGTTGCAATTTTGCGGTAAGAAATGGCATCTCCCCTGTCTATTTCCTGCATAAGGCCGGTGTGAATGTTGCCCTGGGAATTGATGATAAGGGCATTAATGACGATGAAGACGCGATCATGGAACTGAGAATGATTCACCGGCTCCACCGCGTTTCAGGTTTTGACCTCACTGGTACACCGGCACTGGACGCGTTTGATGTATTGAAGATGGGAACCACCAACGCGGCCCGGGTCTGCGGTTTTCAGGGGGAATTGGGCGCACTCAAACCGGGGATGAAGGCCGATGTAATTCTGGTGGACCTTCAGGAGATCATGGAAGACCCCTGGATATCGCCCGATTTAAACATTGCTGAAATCTTTATACACCGGGCCAAAGGAGTTCACGTCAACACGGTGATCGTGGGCGGAAAGGTGGTTATGGAAGATCGTCAGTTTCTTACCGTAGATGTTGACCAGCTTTATAAAGAGGTACGAAAACAAGCTGCCAAGGGCATTAGTCCTGAACAGAGGCAATTTGCTGAGGCACTTCAGAAGATCAAACCATATTACCATAAGTGGTACGAGGGTTGGGAAAAAATGGATTACGAACCTTTTTATGTTATGAACAGCCGAAAGTGAATTGAGCTTCCCGTTGCCTATGATGGGCTCGGTCGAGTAGAAGAAAAAGGGCAGTGTGGGGACGATAATTTTATACTATAGGAAATTCATTTATTAAAATTAGGGAGGATTAAACACATTGGCAGACAAAAAAGCGGACCTGGCCGGTCCTGGCATCGGTAACTATGACGAACTGGAGAAAATCCTGCCACGGGATTACAGCTCTTTGTTAACTCCAAGGGAAACACAAGAGGCTATCTTTGCAGTAAAAAACTATTTCGAGGAGAATCTGTGCAAAGAACTCAATCTGATGATGGTTCAGGTTCCGCTGATTGTGGATATTGACAGTGGTGTGAACGACCTCCTGGACCGTGATGGCTCGCGTACTCCGATCCAGTTCCATATTCCAAACGATTATGACAAGAACCCGATCGATGCCCAGGTAGTGCAGGCCGCAACCAAGTGGAAGCGTATCGCCCTTAAGCAGTTTGGTATGGAGGTAGGGGAGGGCCTTTGCACAGATATGAAGGCCGTTCGCAAGGACTACTTCATTGATCACGATCACAGTGCCTATGTGGACCAGTGGGACTGGGAGCGGGTAATAACGGCGGATCAGCGCAACCTCGATTTCTTGACGGATGTTGTAAGAAAAATCTGGAAAGTCCTCAAGGGTGCCGAGATCCATGTCCAGGAGATGTTCCCACAGTTAAAGAATGACAAGTACCCCAACATGCCCGATGAAATTACATTCCTGCATGCTGAGGACATCCTTGAAAAGTACCCCGACATGCCGCGCAAACAGCGCGAAACAGAGATCTTGAAGGAGTACCCCGCGGTCTTCATTTATGGAATCGGCTGGACCCTTAAGGATGGCTACCCTCACGAAATGAGGGCCGCGGATTATGACGACTGGGTCACGGAGACAATGTCAAAAGACGGCAGGCCCATGCATGGTCTCAACGGCGACATTCTTGTCTGGAACCCTGTTACCAAGCGCCGCCACGAGCTGACATCTATGGGTATCCGCGTCAACGCCGACACGCTCAAACAGCAATTGGAGATGACTGGCCAGCTTGATTTTCTCAAGCTGCCATACCACCAGGCAATAATTAACAATGAGATCCCACTAAGCATTGGTGGTGGCATTGGTCAATCCCGTACCTACATGTATTTGCTCAAAAAGGCGCATCTTGGGGAGGTTAGTGTCACTGTGTGGCCAAAGATACTTAAGGACATGTGCAAGAAAAAGAATATCTAAATTGCCCACAAAACCTTAATAAGTTCGGGCCAAAAAACAAGATAAATGCCTTGATCGAATGATGATGGCTTTAAAACCTTTCCGCTTCCAGCCCGTAGGGGAGTTTAGGCCTGCCCGCCAGTGCCAGGCGATGGCAGGCGGGCGTAAGCCTTTTATAAAATCCTTACGGATAAAGTCCATCCGAGCTTATTAGAAGTTACAAAACCCTTGCC
>MVDB01000065.1 GCA_002050025.1 Desulfobacteraceae bacterium 4484_190.2 | reverse complement strand
TTGATAATGGAGTGTTTGTAGTCGCCTGCAACCAAGTGGGGAAAACCGTCGAGGGCTTTTCATTTCCAGGGGTTGCCCTTGTCTTGGGCCCGGACGGTCAAATCCTGGAAAAGTATGCGGGGGCTGGGGGGAAAATCCTTTTTGCAGATCTCAAAGCAGACCACTTACAACAAATAAGACAACACAGAATGAAATACTTTATTCCCCAGCGAAGGCCCGGTCTTTATGAAAAAATAGCGGAGGATTATCGGGGTTAGGGAGGTCACCTTGAAAAAAGGGCGCAAAAGAGCCCTTGTGGCACCTTATGCACCCTGTCAGTTTCGAACAATTTGCTTGCGTGTCAATTTATAGAAATAGAATTAGACACATCCTGTGGGTTTTGGCAACCCCGCCATTTTACAGGCGCCTTTGCCAGGTCCGGATGGAAATAACTCATAAATGTATTTGAGTTTAAAGCCTGTTACTTTAGAGAGAATCCTGACCATCGGGGCAATTCCATTCTTTTTGTAATAATCCTGTACAACCGTGATAACCTTCCAGTGCTCATCGGTTAGCTCTTCGATTCCTTCAGTTGTTTTGACATATTTAACCCAGTCCTCGTTCCAGTTGTTGAAATCGTCAATGAACCCATCTTCATCAACATTGAAAGTGTTTCCCTCAAATTCTAGAGTCGGCATAATTCCTTAACCTCCTTGTTTAATATGACTTAACCTTATGAGTATTTGGCCCATATCCTGTTGAAAACGCATTTGAATTAGAGAGTATAAATCCTATTTTCTGTGTTGTCAATCGTTCTTTTTAAATTTTCTGAAAAAATTTCATCCATTTTTTCTGCTATTGCTTCTCCTGTACTCTAAAGATGCCTTTAAAAGACCTTTCGACCACCTCGGATTCCCGGCTGCGTGTATATGGGTGAAGGTAGCCAGGACGTTTTTCATACAGATACCATCTCTTTCACCATCCACGCCATGACCCCGGCGCACCTTGAAGACGAAATCCACAGTTGCTTCCCCAGTAAGCACAGGCTTTGAATAATGAAACTCGTGGCCCTTCAGTATTTCGCCCACAGGATAGTAGGGATTTAATTCATTCACTTCTAAAACCGTATACCCATGGCCTTGAGGCCTTTTCCCCAGGACAAATGCTATAGGCACTGCGCCGACCATGGGATATGTTTTGCCATCCACTACAAGATTTTCCCCCAAGTACATGAACCCACCGCACTCTGCGTAAACAGGCAGGCCCTTTTCGATCTCCTCTCTAAGGGCGTTTCGAAAGGTGTGATTATCCGCCAGGGCCTGGGCCTGAATTTCGGGAAACCCGCCCCCAATATAAAGAGCGTCCAGTTGAGGTAGTACATCCTGTGAAATTGCATTGACCTCAACCAGTCGAGCACCCATACGCTCCAACTGCTCCAGATTCTCCGGGTAATAGAACCAAAACGCCTTATCCCTGATGAATCCTATCTGAGGGGAATCATTATCAGGCTTAACCGTTGTTCCTGGTCTTTGGGATTGGAATTTGATCTCAATGTCTTCCGCCTCACTCGCTATTCTCCAAATAGCATCAAGTTGGAGATATTTTTCCACTATTTCCCTGGTCCATGAGATTGCCCTCTCAGCATGCTCTCTTTCCTGATATGGTACAAGTCCCATATGCCTTTCAGGAAAGGCAGTATCTTGCAATTTGGGAACAGATCCAACCACGATTGTGCCACAATATTTTTCAATGGCGTCAGTAATCAGCGCCTCCTGGCGCGAGCCCGCCACTCTGTTCAGAATAATCCCGGAGATATTGAGATCCGGATCAAAAGCCTGACACCCTTTTATGACAGCGGCAACAGTACGGGTGGTCATGGTTGCATCCACTATTAAAATAACCGGCGTTTTAAGGAGTTTGGCCAATTCTGCAGTGCTGCAGCGTCCTTCCACATCAAGACCGTCAAAAAGGCCCCTGTTCCCCTCAATAAGAGATAACCCAGCATCACCTGAATGGCTGATAAAGGACTGAATTATCTGCTTATTATTCATCATAAAAGGGTCCAGGTTGTAGCATGGTCGGGCAGCCGCAAAGGTAAGCCACCCGGCGTCAATAAAGTCCGGGCCTTTCTTGAAGGGCGCGATTCGGTTGCCTTTTTCCCGCCATGCGGCGATGAGGCCCAGCGAAATGATAGTCTTGCCAGACCCTCCTTTTAGTGCGCCAATCGTAATTCGGGGTTTCGTGAACAACATTGTTTTCTGTAATCTCGTCTTTGTCTTATATCGGCTATTTTTATGCTCACATTTTTTTTTGGATTAGGAACATGGCAGAGTAATATTGTCAATTAAAAAAAAGAATTTTTTTTTATTGACAATCTACACAGATCCTAGGTATAAACATTTTTTTAGTTTTCTGATAATTTAAGTAGTTCCAATCTTCACAAATATTTACATAAATTGGTTGTAAGTTCTCAAAAAATTCGGGTTCGTTTCTTGTAGGATGGGGTTTTATACCCCGCCAATAACGGTGATATATAAAATGCCGCCCTACATCAGAGGATTTGACCCAACTTTTTGAGATGTTACAATTAATTTGCCTTTAGCCTTTAACGGCAGACAAAAAGTAACTTCTCAATAAATCCAAGCGTTCACTACCGGGTTTATGCCTTAAGCGAATGATAATGGCTCTGTTTCCTTTCGGAGTTTAGGCGTAAGCCTTTTATAAAATCCTTACGGATAAACTCCACCCGAACTTATTGAGAAGTTACGACAAAAATGGTGTAAAGTGAATATCCTATAAAAGGGTAATAATTTATGGTTTCGAGGGGGAGGAGGTGAACTTTTTTAATATTTTTTTAGTTTTACTCCTTAATATTACAAACACAATCAACGGAGGAGGCATTTATAATGGCATTTGAACCAAACGAACCACAAGAAAAGATAAAATATGATGAGATGCGGATTTATTCCGATGAAGAGTTAAACAACTACACGGAAGAAGAACTTAAAAACTTCAAGACCAAACATGATACTCCCATGTGTGATGATCTGGAATCGGGGCCGTGGCCGAGCTTTGTCGCTGATGCGAAGCGGGAAGCACTTCATAGAAGGAAGCTCGCAGACGACCGGATATTACTTTCAGCTGAAACGGTCGAAGACACCCTGGGACAGCTTGAAGATTCATTTGTCGACGGTGAAACCCACTGGAAACACGGTGGCATCGTCGGCGTTTTTGGTTATGGCGGAGGGGTTATCGGCCGGTATTCCGATCTACAAGAAAAATATCCCGCTGTAGCCCATTTCCATACCCTGCGTGTCAACCAGCCAATGAGTAAATTTTATAACACAGATTTTTTAAGGACCATTTGTGATCTTTGGGAATATCGCGGTAGCGGTATGATGAATATGCATGGATCTACCGGTGATATCATACTCCTCGGGACAACTACCGAGCAATTGGAACCAATTTTCTATCAGATGACACATGAAATGCAACAGGACCTGGGAGGTTCAGGCTCGAACCTGCGTTCCCCTTCCTGCTGTCTCGGCAGGGCTCGCTGTGAATGGTCATGCATTGATACGCAGGACATGTGTTATGAGCTGACTCACTACTACCAGGATGAATTACACCGTCCGGCATTTCCATACAAGTTCAAATTTAAGTTCGACGGTTGCCCGAATGGGTGTGTGGCCTCAATCGCCCGATCAGATATGTCCTTTATTGGAACCTGGAAGGACGATATCCGGATTGATCAGGATGCTGTCCAGGCATATATCGCTGGAGACATTGCACCCAACGGAGGTGCCCATGCAGGCAAAGACTGGGGTAAATTTGATATCCAGAAGGAAGTGATTAACCTCTGTCCTACAGCGTGTATGTGGATGGAGGACGGCAAGCTTATGATAGACAATAAGGAATGCACAAGATGCATGCACTGTATAAATACCATGCCTCAGGCATTAAGACCGGGTGCGGATACCGGGGTCAGCATCCTTTTTGGCGCAAAGGCCCCCATCCTTGAAGGTGCTCAAATGGCTGTTCTGACCGTCCCCTTCATGAAATGCGAGCCCCCTTATGAGAATATAAAGGATCTCGTGGAAAAAGTCTGGGATTGGTGGATGGAAGAGGGTAAAAACCGTGAGCGACTTGGCGAGTTGATCCAGCGCTGGGGACTACCAAAATTCTTGGAGGTCATAGGACTACCGCCCATGCCGCAGATGGTGACTGAACCAAGAAGCAATCCATATATCTTCTGGAAAGCAGAAGAAGTTCCGGGCGGATTTAAGAGGAACATTGAAGACTACAGAGTTAAACATATGAGATAGGTACAGCATAGGAGGTAAAAATTATGGCATTATCTTTAGAGCGATTTGGGGGATATAACCCGGATAAACCGATGGAAAACAGACTTACTGACCTTGGTCCCAGACATTTCTGGGAATTTTTTCCTCCGGTTATCCAGAATAATTACGGAAAATGGAAATATCATGAAATCCTGGAGCCCGGCGTTCTGGTTCACGTATCAGAGACCGGCGATAAGGTGTTTACGGTTCGATGCGGTGGCGGCCGCTTTATGACCGTTGAGAACGTACGGGAAATCTGTGATATCGCAGACAAACACTGTGATGGTTATGTGCGATTTACAACCAGGAATAATATTGAATTTATGGTAGAAACCCAGGACAAGATGGAGGCCCTTAAAAAAGACCTGATGAGCAGGAAACACGTGACCGGGAGTTATAAATTCCCCGTTGGAGGCACCGGTGCCGGGGTTACCAACATTGTCCACACTCAGGGATTTCTTCACTGTCACACACCGGCCACCGATGCATCGTCCATGGTCAAGGCAATCATGGACGATCTTTTTGATTATTTTCAGGGCATGACCCTCCCTGCCCAGGTCAGGGTCTCTATGGCCTGCTGCCTGAATATGTGCGGGGCCGTGCACTGTTCGGATATCGCCCTTTTGGGCTACCATAGAAAACCACCGGTTATCGACCATGAGGTGATGGACGCCCTGTGCGAAATCCCGCTGGTTATTGCCGCGTGTCCTACAGGTGCTATTTCTCCTGCCAAGACCGAGGACGGCAAGAAGACCGTTAAGATCAAAGAAGAACGCTGCATGTTCTGTGGTAACTGCTATACCATGTGTATGGCCGTACCTCTTGCCGATAAAGAAGGTGACGGTGTGACGATCCTGGCAGGTGGAAAAATATCAAACCGTATTAGTCGCCCCAAATTTTCCAAGGTGGTTGTCCCCTGGCTTCCTAATAATTTTCCCAGATTTCCCGAGGTGGTAAGGGATGTCAAAAAAATTGTCGAGGCCTATGCGGCCGATGCCAATAAATATGAGCGAATAGGTGACTGGGCCGAAAGAATTGGGTGGGAAAAATTCTTTGAAAAATGTGACCTGCCTTTTACAGAACATCTCATAGATGATTACCGGTTGGCATATGACACTTACAGGACTTCCTCACAGTTTAAATACACAGAGGCAGCATGGGAAGTTTCAAGGGCAGCGGGTGGCATTGAATAATTCACTTATAGAAGCATAAAAGGAGTATTTGAATGGAAGATATTAGAAATGCCATCTTAGAATTTGCCGAGAAGAGCAAAAAGTCTAAATTTTATTTTAGTGACATGGAAAAGGCCGTTAAAAAGGTGATACCTGACGTCAAAGCCAGGATGGTCAAAAAGGCGGCTACGTCACTGATCAATGAAGAGAAATTGATTTATTTTTCCACTGGCAGTACTACAATGTACGGTCTGAAAGGTAAAGGGCAAACAGAGGATCATTAGATCCTCAAACGTTTGCAGGACTATAACGTATTGATAAGATGGCGCAAGAGGTCGCTCTCCCATGAGGATTGCGACCTCTTTTTATCTTAATCTAAGAGGAAAAATATGAAGACGCCGCAGAAAACGCCCCAGGGTGCAGAAGAGTTTATTGCCGAACAAAAGGAAATTCTTGCAGAGAATTCAGAATGCGCCAGTGCAAGTTATAATATTGGGGTTGCTCTTATGCAGGAGGGAAAGCTGGATGAAGCGATTGATGCCTTTTATGATGCAATTGACAACAGTGGAAGGATGTTCGAAGGATGGGTCAACCTGGGATACATTTATTTTAAAAAGGGTGACCTGGAAAGGGTTGTTAAGGCAAATTTGAATGCCATAGGCATAGAGCCAAGATACGCCAGGGGATATGCAAATTTGGGTTTTGCCTATCTGCAGATGCACAGGGCTGAGGAAGCGATTGAAGCCTTAAAAAAGGCCATTGAGCTGAATCCGGATATTGTTCAGGCCTGGAGTAATTTGATAAATGCCTATCTCCAAAAAGAAGATGTTGACAAGGCCATTGAGACAGGAGAAAAACTTGTGAACATGGCACCCGATTTCGCGCTGGGCCAGAACAATCTCGCTTTTGCATATTACACGCAAGAAAATTTTCAAAAAGCGATTGAGCATTTTGACAAGGCCGTTTCTCTCGGATTTGATGCCCACCCTGATTTTTTGAAGAAACTCGAGGCCTATCGTAACGCATGAAACTCACCCAATTATTTAGCAGCTATGAACTCCTGGTCGATAAAGCGGATCGTACGTTCCGGGAAATGCAGCAGGAATACGGTGAATTTGTCAAATGCGAACGCCACTGTTCTGATTGCTGCCATGCAGTTTTTGGCCTGTTTATTATTGAGGCGGCATATCTTAAGCAAAATTTTGACCAACTGGGTAAAGAGGCAATAAAAGCGGCATTTTTGAGGTGCAATGAGGCGGACAGGGCCCTGAAGCAACTTGAAAAAATGCTCCTGGCCTATAGAGACGACCCGAAGATGCAGAGCTATACCATGGCCAGGGAAAGAATCCGATGCCCCCTTCTGGATGATAATCTGGACTGTATCCTTCATTCCTTTCGACCCATCACATGCCGTGTCTACGGAATCCCCACAAAAATACAGGGAAAAGCCAGGGCCTGCGGAAAATCGGGGTTCAAAAAAGGAGTTAATTATCCCACATTTGATCTTGACGGTGTCTATCGAGATCTATATGACCTGTCTAAAGAGCTTTTAGAAAATTCAGGAATTGTTGACCTTGAGAAGGCTTCCTTATTAGTTTCAGTGTCAAAGACCATAAGCACGCCTTTCGACATCCTCATAAACGAAATCTTTGCATAATTTGGTGTAGATGGCTGATATGGTTGTCCAGATTTGCCCGGATGACGGCCAGATCCCCTGGGTTTTTGTACCGGTATAGATCCAGCAGTGAATCATACAGTTTTCTGAGTTCGTCGTAACTGAAACCCTTTAAGAGAGAAAGCAAGTCCACAATACTTCCCAGGTTGTACCTCCCTTTTTGCTCCATAATGATTAAAGCATTGAAGAATCCAGCGGTTGTTGCCTTTATGGAGAAGCTATCTGCCCATACAATTTCCCCTACTCCATCCAGCTTATCGAGTCGCATTCTCATTGTAAGATTAAGGAAAAAATAGACAAGAGAAACCATCGGATTGATAGCCTCTTTCGACATGAAGGCCATAACCGGTTTATAGTGTCTGGATGAGGCAAGCTTTACTTCGATTACTTGATCTTTGCTTTTTACAATAAAATCTCCGGCCGCGTGATGCCATGGGTAGATCTGGCTGAAGTCTTGAGTATCATAATACAGGGTGAGAATTTTGGATACCTGCCTGAATATTTCAAAGCCTTCCTTTCTGGTTGCAAACCGGTGTCCGTTTTTCAAATCCCAGATACAGATACGCTGCTTTTTCATATCTTCATCATAGGACAGATGCCACTCATGGTAATCTTCAAACCATTCCGTCAGAAACATGGCCAGAGTCTCTTTTTTAGCTCCGACCTGTCGATTTATCTCTCCTTTGAGATACGGCTCCGGCACGTAGGAAAAATTGAAAGCATGATTCAAAGACGTAAGGGTGTCAAACTCATGGGCTAAGCATAACTTTCCATCTTCAGAAAGGGCTGTACTGACAGCCAGCTGTGTACTCCGATCACGCGCAAAGGCTTCTACGCTTGCAAGGTGATAAAGGGCACCGTGCTTTTCGCTCCGAATCAATACTTTTTTGATTTCATAGAAGTCAACTGAATTATCATTTAGCCGCTTGCGCAAGACGTTTTTAAAGGCCTCGCGGTGATCCTTTAATAAAAAATCCCTA